>CAZSZQ010000146.1:0-9027 GCA_964610475.1 uncultured Desulfatiglans sp. | reverse complement strand
ATTATGTGAGACATTTTTTCTCCTTTCCTAATGTCTTGTTAGCAAACATTGATAAATGTATATGAGTTTTTTGATAACATATTTAGCATATTTAGATATTATATCCACTATATTTATTATTATATTTACACAGTTTTACCATCCCAAAAGCTTTGCAGCATTGGAACCGGCAATAGGTCAGGTCACAAGGCACTCTGAGTTGTACTGACTCCATTTATAATCTGTATACCAGTTATACCTTCCGAATTTTATGCCCGCGAAGACAAGGGGCCTTTTAAAATCCCTTGAATTCATGAAGGCATAGCATGGGATTCGCATCAAACTCTGTATGTTTAAAGTATCAAAGGAGATAAGATGCCCCTTTTCCCCCAAGCCATGACCCGGATGAACCGATTGAGTTTACAGGGTTCTGGAACAGTGCAGAATACCTGGCAACAGTGCGTGTGGGCAAAGAATTACTGGATACATAAACTTGGAAGAGGGCGCCAGTCAGGTTATTTTACGGGGAGTAACAGACGCCCGGATCGCCCTCAGGATTATGAGGTTGATAAAAGGTCGGTTACTGAACGGCTGGCAGGCTTACCTGAAGATGCGGATGTCCCAAAGCTAGTAAGCCCGGGGGCAGTGACAATTATTGTCGCGGGAGGGACCGGAAACGCCTGGACATGGGGAGGCTGCTACGGCAGACCCCTGGCCTATTCAATAGATAAGTGGAGGTGAGGTTCTATCTATTCCAAAATAAGACCCTGGTAACCACCATTTCGGAGAGAAAACCGAAGCTTCAGCGACAACGGAAATCCTGAATTTTGAAATGACCATTATCGTTTTTTAAAAATTTCCTTGATCTTTAAAACAGTTAGCAGTAAATCCATTTCAGTAAACCGGAGATATTTATTTTGAAGTCGATTCGCAATGCGAATAATGTGCTTCGCTAATTTTGAGACGGACGAGGAGGCGCATCATGTGGTCTTACAGTTGTATCGTCGAAAAACTGAGCAGATGGATGCAAACGGTTTCAGGCGCCGCGCTGGTGTTCATCATGCTGCTTACTGTGGCGGATGTATGTTTGAGGAATCTCGCACGAAAACCGATCGTGGGTGCCTACGAGATGGTTGGGTTGGCAGGGGCGGTCGCCATCGGGTTCGCCATTCCCATCACCTCATTGTTGAAAGGTCACATTTTTGTGGATGTTCTCATCCGGGCGCTTCCAAAAGGATGGCGGAAGGCTTTCAACATCAGCACACGCCTGATGGGTATCCTTATCTTCTGCCTCATTGCTTTACACCTATTTCTCTATGCCAACGGACTTCTTGCCTCCGGTGAGGTCACTTTAACGCGCAGGCTGCCTTTCTATCCCATCGCATACGGCCTATCAGCCTGTTGCGTGATCCAGGGCCTTGTCCTCTTTGCAGACATCCTTAGGATCACCGGAGGCGCAGATGAATGAGATTGTGATAGGGGTTATCGGGCTCGCGGCGATACTGATCATGTTTCTCACCGGAATAGAACTGGGGTTTGCCATGATCATGGTAGGGTTCCTGGGATTCGGATACCTTGTTTCATGGAGCGCAGCCCTTAATCTGCTTGCCAAGGATTTTTTTGATGTCCTGAATACATACAGTTATACCGTGATCCCCCTGTTCATACTCATGGGTCAGCTTGCCTACAACTCAGGTATTGCCAAGCGTCTGTTCGATTCAGCCCACAGGTTTATCGGGCACATACCGGGAGGGCTTGCAATGGCCACTGTTATAGGTGCAACGGTCTTCAAATCCGTGTGCGGGTCATCCACTGCAACGGCTGCCACCTTCGCGAGTGTGGCCATACCTGAAATGGACCGTTACGGATACGCAAAGAAGCTGTCCACGGGTATTGTTTCTTCGGTCGGGACTCTCGGAATCCTTCTTCCTCCCAGTGTCACCCTTATCGTTTTCGGAATCATCACCGACCTCTCCATCGGACGCCTCTTTCTGGCAGGGATCATCCCGGGATTGATTGTCGCCTTCTTCTTTATTGTCATCATCTACGCCTGGTGTACCCTGCGTCCCAATGTAGCGCCCAGAAGTCCGAGGTATTCCTGGGCCGAGCGGATAAAAACGCTGCCAGAGGTCATCTGGGTCGTGGCAATCTTTCTTCTTGTGGTAGGCGGGATCCTTGGAATCCTGAATGCCTGGATATTTATCGGGTTCCTTTTTTTCGTATTGGCTAATGGTTTTTGGAAGAGAATCCGCACGCCGTGGATCAGGTTCACCCTCATTGTCGTTATTGCGGCGGCCGGGCTTTACGGAATGTATACATCCTTTCATGAGGACCTCCGGTTTACGCCCACGGAAGCGGGGAGCATCGGCACATTCCTTGTCCTGATCCTCTCTCTGGCAAAAAGAGACCTTCCCCTCCCGGAATTCTGGAAGTCTGTCAAGATAACGGTGAGGACCTCCTGCATGGTACTCATCCTCATCGTCGGGTCAACGGTGCTGGGGCATTTCATCACGGTTACCAGGATACCGATGGTGGCAGCAGACTGGATCATGGCCCTGCCGTTTCCCTCCTGGTCCATCATGATCCTGATAACCTTCATCTATCTCATTGGCGGTTCCTTTATCGATGACCTTGCATTTATGATCCTCGCCACCCCTATTTTCTATCCGGTCATCTCACAGCTCGGTTATGATCCGCTCTGGTTCGGCATCATGATCGGTGTAACTGTCATGGTGGGCGTAGTCATCCCGCCGGTTGCCATTAATGTCTTTGTAGTCAAGCAGATCACTGGTACACCTTTCAGTGTAATATATGCCGGGGTATATCCGTTTCTCTTCAGTCTTGTGATCAGTGCAGCGCTCCTGTTTATATGCCCGTGTCTCGCTACATGGCTGCCAGCGGTTTTAATGCCCTGATGCAGATGATTAACCATAGGAGGAAATTATGAAATTAGAGTCAGTTTCAAGATTAATATGGATGGTTATAATACTTTCGGCCTGGACAATTCTTTTTCCGGGGATTGCATCGGCTAAAAAGGCAATTCGCCTGAACTATGCGAATTTCTTTCCTGCGCCTCACCAAAACAGCATCCTTGTAGGAGAGTGGTGCAGGGAGATAGAGAAGAGGACCGAAGGTGTAGTCAAAATATCCCATTTTCCCGGTGGCACCCTGACGCCGGTCGCGCAAACCTATGACAACGTGGTGATGGGCATTGCTGACATCGGGTTGGGCGTATTCTCCTATAATACGGGTAAATTTCCTTTGCTTGAAGTGATCGACCTTCCCCTGGGATACACCAATGCAATGCAGGCGACGAAGCTTCTGAATGCGTTTTATACGAAGTTCAAACCCAAAGAACTTGACGATGTAAAGGTCCTCATCCTGAGCGCCAACGGGCCGGGATTTTTTCACACGAAAAAACCTGTGAATACGCTTGATGATCTAAAAGGTATGAAAATACGGGCCAGCGGTCTTGGTGCGAAAATCGTATCAGCCCTAGGTGCGGCCCCGGTTGGGGCCACCATGCCTGAAACCTATGATGCCCTGCGCACCGGGGTTGTCGAAGGTTCAATGTCCCCCGACGAGGCCCTGCAGGGCTGGAAATGGGGGGAGGTCATAGGGTATACCACCTACAACCGTGGATCAGCCTGCAGTGTGGCATTCTTTGTTGTCATGAACAAGTCCAAATGGAATTCGCTCTCTCCAGATATTAAGAAGATATTCGAGGAGGTGAATGCCGAATGGACTAACAGGCAGGCTGTGTTGTGGGACAAGATCGACAAAGATGGCAAGGAGTTCGCAAAGCAGAAGGGGGTCCAGTTCATCCAGCTCTCCCCTGAGGAAGATGCCAGGTGGGCTGAAAAAGTTCGGCCACTCCTTGACGACTATGTGAAAAACAGCAATGCCAGGGGACTTCCCGGTGCCGAAGCACTCAAATTCTGCCTTGATTTTCTCAAGGCGAATCCGTAGCTTCGGAGAAGATTATTTAACCCGGATTTTGAAGTAGGAATCGTAGCGAGGTTGATAAAAACCATGGCACTTATGTGGAATTCTACTTTCTTGGTAATGTTTTTGGTCGTCACACTAACACTACCTTAATAAATCTTCACCTTCAACCTTTCAAAACCTTATTTTGGATGGATAGGGTTCAGAATGATCTTTTACTTTTATGTCCTTTAAATGGAATAGATATTTCATGAGGATTATGATATCAACTTTGAAGGATCGCGTTGAGGCATAAAAACTCTCAGAGATTATTTTCTCTTCCCAGGAAATATTATGAAATTTTTCAGTTTCCCATAGATGTATAAGGCCTGTGGGCGCCTCAAACCTGACTTTCTGCCATTCTTCTGTAAGAGACCGGACTTCATCATTTGACAAGGTAGAATTGCCTACAAGGCTTATATCTCCCTTTATCACATTAACAAGACCAGGAAGTTTTCTTATAAGTGAGTTACTGCTGTTAAAATAGTATTGCCTGATAATCGATATTTTTTTATCCCCATGTATATCTGTTGATCTATAGTTTCCATATCTCTCTTCTATATTTAAGTAACCTTTTGAGGGGGACATCATATGGTATAAATAGAATATAAGGATCAATGGAGAAAAAAATAAAAACAAAGCAAGTGCCGTAATTGAATTGTAAACAACTGTTAACTTGTTCAGGAACATGCTTTTATCCATATTGCCCAGTATTGAATCATCATTTACATATAGATTTAATCTGCCGGGCAGATTGAAAATGAAATTTTTCCTTACAATGGAATCACTGATCTCCGTATTTGTTCCTATATATGTTTTGTCATATATAATACTTCTTTTAATATCAGAGTTTGTGTCTATTATTACATCATTACCTATTACAGAGCATTCTCCTATTGATACTGAGTTTCTCACGTTACAATTGGAACCAAGAAGAACCGGCGGGATTATCTCTGCGTCAGGGTGAAGGAAGGATTGCCTTCCTATCCAGATACCTTTTTTTATCTCCTTACCAGGGATGTTTATCCCTTTCATTTTTCCGGATAGAATATCCCTGTTTACCATATGATAATCATTCAGGGTTCGGATTTCACGTAAGTCGAATGGCGATAAATATTCAACGGTTTTAAAACCATGTGCCGAAGCATAATCAATGGTCTGGGCCAGGCCAAGCTTTTCAGCAGATACTATAAGAGATGATAATACTTCGGGATTCATGATAAACGGAAATGACCATTCTTTTTCCTGAACATCTTTATGACCATTAGGAAGGGCTATTGATAAGTCACTATACTGATCATTGTGGAAGTCAATAAAGGATGTGATGTCAATATTAGTTATTGTATTTACATGAAAGCATAAAAATGGATCATCAAGCTTGTTATGAATCCTTGATAAAGCAGGTATTATCCCTTCATTATCATTAATAAGACCATAGGATATGTTACAACCCCATCTCTCACCCATACCAAAGTATGATTCTGTTTCATACGGAAAATGATTCATTATAAAAATAAAGTCCCTGATATTATTACTGAGCAACAACTCAATCAGATGTTCTGCAACCGGCTTGTTTACAACAGGTATTAGGTAGTCTGATGTCCAGTTGCATATGGGGCTGAGAAACGTCAGATTATTTGCTGGTAGAATAACTGCTTTCATATCAATTCCTTTACTATTTTATTTTCCGGGTCAAATTCAGTCACAATTTTAAAGAGATTTATTAGTTTTGTAATATTGAATATCTGCATGATATCCTTACTGGCATTGCACATAAAAGGGGTTTTATTATGTAAGGAAAGATGTTTTTTTATTTTGATAAAAAACGTAAGACCGGTACTATCTATAAATTTCAGCCCTTTCAAATTAATGACACAATTATTATCGCCTATAGATTCAATAATGTTATGTACATCAAGTTTGGATATGTTTGCTGCATCAAGCCTGCCAAAAAGCTCTATTTTGAAAAGACCTTCCTTGAAAGATGTTGTATATGAGAAGGTGGTCTCATCTCTGACATCCCTGATTTTTTCTGTAATCTTTCGATAATTATCCTGATTCCGTTCTTTCACAATATCCCAAAGACGGTTATATTTAAGTAATTTAGCTACAAAGGGTTTAATACCTGTAATGACAAAAATTTTTCTGATGCTGCTGCAATATCTACATACATCAACCATAAAACCCATAACATAAAGATCCATGTACCATGTCTCATTAAAATCAATAACAAGTGATGAATCCTTATAATTAAGAATGAATGACCAGATACCCGAGATTGATTCCTTTGTTGAATTACATGGCATCTTCAATACAACAGTCTTTTCTTCAGGTCTGACATTGATACTGATTCTATCCGGGTTACATGATCTCTGAGACCGTATTTTAAACATCAACCTGCCTGCCTTGTGCAACAGGATCGGAAGTAAAATAGATATACCAAGTTTTAAAAAGCCGATGAAATAGCGTTTCCATAAACGGAAAGGATCATGATATATCCTGTGTATCCACTCAAGACCATTTTTTTGCATCCAGCCAGGTGCCCTTGATACATCACCGGTAATAAAACTGAAAGAGCCGCCTACGCCTATGGATACAGGTACCTTGATATTATCCCTGTTTCTGTTAAACCATATCTCCTGTTTAGGATTACCAAGGCCAATAAAAAGTATATCTGCACCTGATTCGTTTATCATTGTAACGATCTTCCTGTCTTCCTCAAGAGAATCAAGTATGGCTTCACCTTCAGTTGTAACCTCAGGGGAGTATGTTCCTGCTATTTTTAAGCCGGGATATCTCTCCATAAGTATCTTTGCTGCATTATCAGCAATACCTGGTCTTGCGCCAAATAGAAATATGGATTTATTTTGTTCTGATGCCTTTTTTGCAATATAAGGAAGCATGTCAGACCCTGTAACCCTTTCCTTAAGGGGTGAATCCATTAACCTTGATATCCAGACAACAGGCATGCCATCGGCTGTAACAAGATCAGCTCGTCTCAAAATATCCAGTAGTTCCGGATGACGCGAGTGCTCAGCACTCCATGAAAGGGTGTTCGTTATAAAATCAACATTTACGGTTGCCACATATTTAGGAGTTTTATCAATAGCATAATTCTCTGCCAGGTGAAAAACAGTGTCGAGTGCTTCACTCATTGTAATGTTATCAATGGGGATGCCCAGAAGCGCTATTGATTCCCGTTCCATAATCAGTATGCACCTTTTCCCAGCAAAACAGCCGGTATGGTCTTGAAAAGCAGCCTGATATCATTCCATATAGACTGGCTCTCGATATATTGAAGATCAAGATCAACCTGTCCTTCAAAGTTGATTTTACTCCTGCCGCTTACCTGCCATATACATGTTAATCCGGGCAAGACGTCAAGTCTCCCCAGATCACGAAGTTTATACTTGGATACTTCGGAAGGAATCGGGGGACGCGGTCCTACAAGCGACATGTCTCCTTTTAATATATTGAAAAGCTGGGGCAATTCATCAATTGAGAGTTTCCTTATGATTATGCCGGTTCGGGTCAGGCGCGGATCTTTTTTAATTTTAAAAATAATCGACTGAGTTTCATTTAAATCAACAAGATCATCTATAATTTGCTCAGCATTAACAACCATTGATCTGAACTTATACATGACAAATCGTCTTCCTCTTAATCCTACCCGTGTCTGGCAAAAGATCACAGGCCCCCTGTCTTCCATTTTTATTATAAGAGCTGTTAATATTAATAAGGGAGAAAGAATTAGAATCATTAGAGATGAGATAATGATATCAAAAAATCTTTTTATTATGAGTGTGGACCTGATAACTATTTGCCAGCTGTAACGCTTAAAAATAAAATATAGACCAGCACGAAAGCGGGCAAACCAGGTCCCTCCCTTTGCATATTTCACAAAAAGTTGTTCTTTTAAAACATTTTCCCGCACATATACTCCATCTTTGCCAAAACCCTTACATGGGAATATAGGCAACAGGATAAAGGTTTACTTTATACTTAGACCCTCGTAAAAATTTTATCGGGATAATATATGAGAATCTTTAATAAAAATTGAGATTAGACGCCTGAATGAATATATTTTTTATTCTTAAAATAAAATACATTAAATTTGTTACTGATGGCTACCAGTTATCCCTGAAAGATTCATATGGCATTATTATTGCATATTTTTATGTTTCTATTATATTTCCGGAACAGGCTCACAGATTTACTTACAAAAAAGATTAGCAAAGAAAAGAATTATCTATGAGAAAATATTTTATAATATTAATTATTACATTTGTAATTATGTTATTCATTTTAAATAGCTTTCAGCTATTCGCCATGGGGGTATTACCCAGACCTCCCAGAAGAAATCCTCCAGTACAAATTAATCCGCCACCTACAGCACCTGAGCCCCTTTCACTTACGCTTATAGGTATGGGTGTAAGTGGTATAGCAGGTTTTTATTTAGGCAGGCGAAGGAAAAAATAATAAAAATACAAATAGTTAAGAAATATTAATGAAGTGCCGATTAGAGGTTAGCAGTTATTTCTTTATTTCAGGAAATTTTAAATTTCCGGGGGAAAAAAAAGTATTTTAAAAATATTAACCTTCTTCTTTGGTTGTTAAAATGAGAAAATATATTTTATCCATATTATTTTTTATGCTGCTGCTCCTTATCTCTCTGGTCAGTAATCCTGCATATGCAAAAAAGCCACCATGGGCAGGTGATCCTGGTGGACCAAAGGATTATGATCCCCCACCATCAGCTCCGGAACCCATATCCATGATACTTATAGGTATGGGGGCAAGCGGTGCAGCAGGCTATTATTTAGGAAAGCGAAAGAAGTAGATTAACAGAGTGTTGAAAATATAACCTGAACAACTTCAATGGAAACAGCTGAACAAAAAGATTTTATTAAAAAAAATGAATACCTTTTATACTGCATAATAATATGCGTAGCGACCTCTCTGCTTTTTTACCCATACTTTAAATGGCTCCTTATGTTATGGAAGAATGATCTTTATGATACATTCGGCTACCTTGTACCTCTTGTTTCAGGTTGGATTATCTAT
>CAZSZQ010000145.1:0-9034 GCA_964610475.1 uncultured Desulfatiglans sp. | reverse complement strand
TCATGCCCCAGTGAAAGTTTATCATATTTACCGGCATATCAAGGCTGAACATCCCTTTTACCCTGTATTCTTTCAATAACAGGGTAAATGCTGCCAGAAAATTTCCAAAACCAACAGCACCTGAGATAACAACAGAGCCCAGCCTTTTGCCTCCCCTGGTGGAAAGAATAAACGCAGGGGCACTGTTCCCTGAAGGCATCTTGAACAAAAACTTAATCATTGACCATGGCGCTTCAAGCCGTAATAGATATTTGGTGCAAGATTCAGGTATAAATCTAATCCCGTCATACTTTTGAAGACTGGTTTTTAACAGGCATATAATCTAATGTTTTTTCAAATATTAAAAATAAGAAATATACAGTCAAAAATCCGGTTTGTCATAATAATATTTGTCCGCCCTAAGTTGTTGAAGCTTAAGTAACTTTCCGAAATCACAGGATAATCGGCATGTTTTTTGTTTACATTTGATTGACATGACTGTAACATCTGCTTAATTTTATTAAACATTTAGTGGATTTTTGTACAGGTTTTTTATTTATTAATGGAAAGCGCAGTCATCACCAATATTCAGGGGTATTCCATACACGATGGACCGGGTATAAGGACAGTGGTTTTTTTAAAGGGGTGCCCTCTGTCGTGCAAATGGTGCCAGAACCCTGAATGCATATCAGGCAGACCTCAGATCGGTTTTATTGAGCTCCTGTGCAAAGGTTGCGGAAAATGCCTGACAGTTTGTCCAAACAATGCAATCCGCACAGGTAAAGATAAACACCGAATTGATTACTCCCTCTGTGACTCATGTGGCATATGCAGTGAAAACTGCATGTACGGCGCCCTTGTAAAATATGGAAAGAATATGACTGTTGACGAGGTATGGGATGAGGTGAGACGTGACAAGATTTTTTATAACACCTCAAAGGGGGGTGTAACCGTATCGGGCGGTGAACCCCTGCTGCACCCTGCCTTTGTACGGGAGCTCTTTGATTTTTGCCACGGGAATGATATAAACACCTGTATTGAGACCTGCGGTAATGTGAAAATTGATGCGTTTCAGGAGGTGCTGCCTGTAACAGATCATTTTCTATTCGATCTTAAACATATGGATAAGGAAATCCATAAAATCAACACAGGCAATACCAATAACAGAATACTTGAAAATGCAGCCTTTCTGGTTCAAAATAATGTGGATATCATATTCCGCAATCCCCTGATACCAGGCATAAATGATACGGAATCAAATATTGACGCAACAGCAAAGTTTTTAAAGGGACTCGGAGAAAAGGCATTAAGGCTTGAACTCATGCCTTTTCACAGGATGGGCAAGGACAAGTACAGGGCGCTCGATATGGAGTATCGTATGGGCGAGACCGGTATAATGAAAACGGAAGAGATAGAAATGATTAAAAAGGCATATACTGATCGTGGTATAAACTGCACTATCTCAAGGTAATATATAAGCAAGGAGATTAATATGACTGACATTAATAAAAAACTGCTTGACCGGATTGATACACTTACTCTCAGTAAACGTATTAAGCAATGGAAACAGGCAGTGAAATCATCCGGGTGGAGGCTTTTTGCCGACAGGGCAAAATGGACAGCCGAATCATGGAAGGAGACCGATGGCGAGGATATACAGATCCGGCGTGCGAAACTCCTTGAAAAGATCCTGAAAAATATAGAGATCCGCATCCAGGACTATGATGTGATAGTGGGCAGACTCACTCCCAATGTTATCGGGTGCGCCACATCATTCGATGTCTCAGGTGACTATATACCCGGCCTTTGGGATGACAGGGGAGAGATAAATGTTACAATGGATGCGAGTGTCGGTCTTGATAAAGAAAGCCTTGAGACCTTAAGGAGCAGCGCACGTGTGTTTATGGGTAAAACTGCCCCTGAAATGACATACAAGGCATGGGAAGAGGTAGTAGGCTCATGGGCAAAGGATGCTGAGGATGCAAAACTTAAAGACCCGACACTTGATACAGGATTTTTCGGTCAGTGTACATCCGTATTAATGTGGGAAAAGATCATTAATAAAGGTTTAAGAAGTTTTATTGATGAGGCCAAAGTCCATATAGATTCTTTTATCAGGAACCGGGAAAAGGAGATAGATAAGATCTATTTCTGGCAATCTGCAATCATCGTGTGCGAGGCAGCAATAGTCCATGCACACAGGTATGCAGCCCTTGCAAGGGAGATGGCTGAAGCTGAACATAAGACAGAACGCAAAACAGAGCTTCTTGAAATAGCCCGCATCTGTGAACATGTGCCTGAATACCCGGCCCGCAACTTTCACGAGGCACTCCAGTGCATGGCCATTATAGGTGTATGCAAGAATTTCGAAAACCCCATGCATAACAATCCACAGTGGGGACGCGGTGATCAGTATCTTTACCCCTTCTTTATAAATGATATAAACAGCGGTGCCATCACACTTGAAAGGGCTGCTGAGTTGCTTTCAGAACTTATTGGCCGCTGGGGCACACAGACCTTTATAGCCGCAGAGAGCCTTAAACAATCACACCAGATAAATTTTGCCATCAACAATATTATGCTGGGCGGTGTTAATAAAAAGGGTGTTGATGCTACCAATGAGCTGAGCTATCTTTTCCTCCATATGGTAGGGCTTTTACAGCTTTCTTCACCCACTGTCGGACTCAGGTGGAACAAGGGCACACCGGACTGGATCATGAGCAAGGCCATCCGTACAAACATGGCTACAAAGGGCGGCATCCCGCTTTTTGAGAATGATGAGGTGGTAATATCTCATTTTATTGAGGATGGCATTCCTGCGGAAGAGGCCAGGGAATGGTGCGGTCTGGGGTGTGTATACCCATGTCTCCCCTCAAGATCAGAACACTACGGCTCAGATGGTGTTGCCGCCTGCAATATGGCCGGAATGCTGCATCTCGCTCTTCATAACGGTATCGATATCAATGGAAAGCTTACCGGGATTCAAACAGGCGACCCCGCTCAATTCAAGAGCTTTGACGACCTGTATAATGCCCTGATGACACAGCATAAATACATGGTTCACAGGATCTTCTGGCTCGCTGCGATTGCGAGAAAGGTACAGTCAAGATATATGAGGCTGCCATTCTTATCAATAATGGGTATTGAAAAGACCATGGAGCATGGTCAGGACCTTCTTATTCCGCATCCCGATTACACTAACTTCGGTTTTTCAGACCGTGCCCTGATCGATACCTCTGATTCCCTTATGGCAATCAGGAAGCTTGTTTATGATGATAAAAAACTTACAATGGATGAGCTGTTAAAGGCTCTTGATACCAACTTTGAAGGACCTCATGGTGAAGAGATTCGGCAGATGTGCATCAAACAGCCCAAATACGGTAATGACATAGATGAGGTGGACAACCTTGTTGCAAAGGTGAGCAAGGACTCATACGATATTATCAGGAGTTATGACAACTCCCCATACAGAAAATATCTTGTGGCACGGGAAGGGCTTGCCTGGCATTATTTTGGCGGCCTTGGTGTAGGGGCGCTTCCTAATGGGAGAAAGGCGCTTGAACCGCTCAATGACGGGTCTCTTTCACCCATGAGGGGTGCAGACAAAAAAGGACCTACAGCAGTGCTCCGTTCTGCGTTAAAGGCAGGATCAAGGGAGTCATATGCTTCTGTGCTCAACCAGAAGTTTTCTTCATCCATAGTACAGAGCGAAGAGAGCATCGGAAAACTGGTTGCATATACGAATGCCTTTATGGGTAATGACGGGTCACATATCCAGTATAATATGGTTGATACCAATGAACTGAAGGCAGCAAAGGTTAACCCTGAAAAACATAAGGATCTCATTGTGAGGATAGGCGGATTCAGTGCGTATTTTACCCAGCTGTCACCGGGTATACAGGATGATGTAATAAACAGGAGCGAGCATAATTTATAAGAAAAAACGCAGAAAACTAATGTGTTGGGATTTTTACTGTAAGTGATCAGCAATAATATATTTCAAAAAGGAATAAAAAATGGAAAAAAATCAAATAAGGCGTTTTCGGTTGATGCATCTTTTAAGCTTGTTACTTATTTTTGGTGTTTATATTTTCATTGGTGCCTGTGCGAAGAATATTGCTGTGCAGGAACAGTCATTTGATGAACCTGAAATATCTTCTGTCGATTACAAAAAAGCAGAGATTTCACCGGCAAAATCATGTGAAGAGATGGGAGGCTTTAATGGCAGCGATATAGTGCAGATAGTTGCTGAAAAGGTGTCAGCCGATTCTAACACACCCGGCTTCTGCAGAGTCAAGGGTATGCTTGATCCTGAGATAGCCTTTGAGGTGAATCTTCCTGAAAAATGGAACGGAAGGTTTTATATGATCGGTAATGGCGGTCATGCGGGGGAAGCCCTGGATTCACCCATGAGGATTTCACAGATAAAGCAGGCACTGGAGACGGGTTTTGCAGTCGCACAGACCAATACCGGGCATGATACAACAAAAGAACCAGGCGCCTCATTTGTCATGAGTAATCCGCAAAAGGCAATCGATTATGCCTATCGTGCAGTGCACCTTACTGCTGTTACAGGCAAGAGTATCACAGAGGATTATTATGCAACCCCTGTAAAATATTCTTACTGGAACTCCTGTTCAAACGGAGGCCGCCAGGGGCTTATAGAGGCACAGCGCTACCCGGAAGATTTTGACGGTATTATTGCAACTGCACCCTGGGTTGACCAGACCGGTTTTACAATCGGCGCTATGTGGAACCAGAAGGCATTAAGTAATGTTCAGATAACAGCAGAAAAAATGGCCCTTGTGGCGGATAAGGTAATGTCAAAATGTGATGCGATTGACGGATTAAAGGACAGTCTTATTGATGATCCGCGTAAGTGTGATTTTAATCCGGCAAAAGATGTCTCGGCATGTAAAGATGGTTTGGACAGTGCTGATTGTCTCACTTTAGCTCAGGCTGAAGCAATAGCAAAGGTATACCAGGGGCCCATGAGTAACGGCAAAAATATCTTTCCGGGTTTTATGCCGGGTAGTGAAGCGGTCATGCCGGGTATGTTCGGCGGGCCTTCCCAGAGTGGATGGATGGGTCTTATAATAAGCACGCAGCCCGGTATGCCTGCTGCTGATTTTGGGCTTGCTGATGGCACAATGAAATATCTTGTACATAAACCGCCAAAGCCAGACTATGACCCAATGACATTTGATTTTGACAAGGATATACACATGCTTGATGAATGGAGCAAACTTGCGGATGCCAAAAACCCGGATCTTTCAAAATACAGAAAACGCGGCGGAAAACTTCTTATGACCTACGGGTGGGCTGACCCTGTTTTACAACCCATGGCGGGTGTTAATTATTATGAAGAGGCGTTAAAGGTTAATGGCCCTGATACACCTGAATTTTTCAGACTTTTTATGATACCCGGAATGTCGCATTGCGGCGGCGGGGTATGTCCTGACCAGCATGACCCTGTAACAGCCGTCATCAACTGGCGTGAAAAGGGACAGGCACCTGAGAGGATTATTGCAAGTCAGATCAAGGAGGGCAAGGTTATAAGAACCCGCCCCCTGTGCCCATACCCGGAAGTGGCAAAATACAAAGGCAAGGGCAGTATTGATGATGAAGCTAATTTTGAGTGCAAAACACCTGAATAATAAGGGGCTGGATATGATGAAGAAATTATTACATACAATACTCTTTATATTCGTCTGTCTGACTTTTTCTGCAGTCACCGCTTCAGCATCTGACAGTTGCGAATCTCTTATAAACCTGAAAATAAAAGATGGAAAGATAGATACCGCAACCATTATTGAAGCTGGCCAGTTTAAACCACCTGCAGGAGGATTCATGATGGGAGGGCCTGGCGGTATGAATCCGTTTCAAAACACACCGGACTTCTGCCGTGTTACAGCAACACTTACCCCTACTGCTGACTCTGATATAAAGGTAGAGGTATGGATGCCAAAGGATAATTGGAACGGAAAGCTTGTAGGCATTGGTAATGGTGTGTGGGCAGGAACCATCAGTCATTCAGCAATGGCTGAACCGCTTGTAAAAGGTTATGCGACAGTTGCCACTGATACGGGTCATGTGGGCATGGGCATGGATGCAAAATGGGCCATAGGTCATAAAGAAAAGCTTGTTGATTTCGGGCACCGTGCAGTACATGAGATGACAGTAAAGGCAAAGGAGATACTGGCTGCATATTATGGCAAAAAAGAGGATAAGGCATTCTGGGTGAGTTGTTCAACAGGAGGAAGACAGGGGCTGATGGCAGCATACAGATACCCTGATGACTTTGACGGGATCTCTTCCATGGCGCCTGCCAACCCAATGGTAGGGCTTATGATCAGCTCATTATGGTCAGGCTATGTATCACTCAGGGATGAGGCTCATAAACTTACCCCTGCACAACTTATGCTTTCAAACAAGACATACACTGATAAATGCGATGAGATGGATGGTGTAAAGGATGGGCTTGTCTCATGGCCGGAGATGTGCAGTTATGACCCTGGAGTGCTGGAGTGCAGTGTAGATAAAAAGGGTGACTGCTTTACGGAAGCACAGCTTGAAGCGCTCCGGGACATTTATGGCGGCGTAAAAAATCCCAGGACAGGGGAACTGGTATTCTCAGGATTCACGCCCGGAAGCGAACAGATGCTTGCCATGTTAGCCGGAGGTCCTGAGCCCTTTGCTGCAGCTGTTTCATATTTCAGGGATATTGTTTTTGAAGATCCTCAATGGGATTATAAATCCTTTAACTATGACAAAGATCTGGCTGCATCATACAAGGCAGCAAGCGATATTCTTGATGTCCCTCCGGACGGGCTTTCAAAGTTTATTAATGGCGGAAGAAAGCTTCTTCTCTCTCATGGCTGGGCAGATGGTCTTATCCCTGCGGCAAACACAGTGGCATTTTATAAGGCTATGACAGAAAAGCTGGACAAGAATAAGGTTGCAGATTCTGCAAGGCTTTTTATGATCCCCGGGATGGGTCATTGTGCAGGTGGTAACGGCCCAAGTGTTGTCGATATGCTATCTGTGATAGATACCTGGGTTGAGAGCGGAAAGGCCCCTGAAACCGTTATTGCCAGCACTGCCCCGGTACCGGGCCAGAAACAGATGACAAGGCCCCTTTGCCCATATCCGAAGGTAGCCGTATATAAAGGTTCAGGGAGTACTGATGATGCAGCCAATTTTGAATGCAAGGTAAATAAATAGGGGTCGAGGGTTCCAGGGTTCAAGCGCAAAACCTTTTTTGATCTTCATTGTGCAGTATGTTTTTGTAGGGGCACGCAGCAGCGTGCCCTTGTTCATTATATTAAAGTATTATTCCAACACTATGTCCGAAATAATTTTGACAACCAAAAGACTGCGACTAGAAAAAATTGGTGAAGAGCACAAAAAAGATCTCTTAAGTCTGCTCTCCAATCCAAAGGTTCATAAGTATTTTCCCAAAACGCTTGTTGGAAAAGAAGCAGAAAACTTTTATGAGAAGATACAGATCAGGTATAATACCGATGGATATTGCTTCTGGGCTGTTATTAGAAAAAACGATGAAACGTTTCTGGGCATATGCGGTCTGTTAGCTCAGATTATCGAGGGAAAAAATGAGGTTGAGGTAGGGTATCGTTTATCAGATGAGTTCTGGGGACAGGGTTACAGCCCTGAGGCAGCATTGGGTTGTATTGAATATGCTAGAGAAAAATTAAATTTGTCATCAGTAATTTCTCTCATTCGTTCTGTTAACATTCAATCTATAAGGGTTGCAGAAAAGAATGGTTTAGTTTTTGAGAAAGATGTAATGTTTAATGATATGCCTCATAATCTGTATCGTGTTTTAAACTGAACTATCATGAAAGGAGATCTGCCATGAATAAAAATCTGATTATAGTTACTTTAATTGCTATCCTTTTATCTTCATGTACTAAGTGGACTTCTATTAATCCTCTCTCTCCTCCAGCTGAACCGGATAAAATGATGAAAGGCTTATGGAAGCTGGAATCCAAAGAGAATGACGAGGTATATCTTCATATCGGTAAAAAGACAGAAAATACAATGGTGGCAATAAGTGTGGAGCATAAGAATGATGGAAACCTTGATATTTTTGAAATACCCTTTTTTATTACTAGAACAGGTTCTAATAATTATTTAAATGTAATATATGAAGATATCGAAAAGGGTTCGTCTGAAAGTGATAAAGGATTTATTTTTGTCAAATACTCCTTTTCTGATGAGAACACACTCTCTTTCTATCAATTTGATCCTGAGATAATAATATCCGCAGTACAATCAGGTAAACTGAAAGGGGAAGTACACTACAGAGAAATAACAAACCCTTTGCCTGAAAGTGGGGATAAAGAAAAAACAATTCAGGAAAAAACAATTGACAGCGTGAAGATAACCGATACATCAGAAAATATGGTTAGATTTTTCAATTCGGAAGGAAATAAGCTTGTGGATGAGGTGTTGAAGTTTGTCAGGGTGAAATAGAATATGGCAACTGTCGAGCAACATTACAAAGAGATTTTATCCGATGTCTATTCATGGATGTCAGGCGGGTTCGAGAATGGATTACAGCGTAACAGGGAATTCATAAATAAACATCAACTGGTGCCAAAAAAATCCGCGTTTGCTGTTGATCTTGGCGCAGGATGCGGTTTTCAGTCAATCCCTCTTGCAGAGGCAGGGTATTTTGTCACATCGATTGATCTGGATTCAAGGCTTCTGGATGAACTAAAGGCAAATGCCAAAGATCTAACCATAAATATTGTTAAGCGTGATCTGGTGGATTTTGATATTGTCCTAAACAGTAAAGCAGAGTTGATAGTCTGCATGACCGATACTATTGCCCATCTTGACTCAAAGGATATGGTGACTTTACTTTTTAATAAGGTATATGCTGCACTTGAACCCGGTGGAAGGTTTGTTATTACCTTCCGTGATCTGACCCATGAGTTAAAAGACCTTGATAGATTTTTACCAGTAAGGAGTGACGATAATACCATTTTTACATGTTTTCTTGAGTATGAACCTGAAACAGTAAGAGTCC
>CAZSZQ010000144.1:0-9063 GCA_964610475.1 uncultured Desulfatiglans sp. | reverse complement strand
GCCTGATCACTGTGTTATGGAAACAAGGGGTGCAGAGTTTGCACCGGGGCTTGATACTGGTTCATTCACAAAGGTGATATGGAAAGGCATGAACAGAGAGGTAGACAGCTACAGCGGTTTTTTTGACAATGCACAGAATCACCCGACCGGCATGGAGGATTATCTTGGGTCACAGAAGATAACTGACCTCTATATTATGGGGCTGGCAACCGATTACTGCGTTAAGTATACGGCCCTTGATGCCAGAAGGCTCGGGTTTGATACTAGCCTTATTATTGAAGGGGTAAGAGGGGTTGAGTTGAATCCAGGAGATTGTGAGGCGGCGATAGAGGAGATGAAAGAGGCTGGGGTAAAGGTTGTTAAGATGGCAAACCTTTTAAAATATTAACGTAGAACATTGTCCCGCCATAGCCTTTGGCGACAGCGGATTGAACTTTCAGCATCGAACATCGAATGAACTGACATATCCCGATTTTTTCCATCCTTCCCTCTCGTTCCAACGGTCTCCGTTGGAATGCCTGCTTTGACGCTCTGCGTCATGTTACCAGTCTGGACAAATATCAATTCTTGCTTTCCGGCATAATTCCTTGCGCCTTAATAACTCTAGCGTTCAGGTGCATCGATATATCCTCTGCGTATTGGAGAGTAGAGGGCGGACGCGAGACCCGCCCCTACAATTAAATATTTTCTTATCTTATGCATCCCTAAATACATTATTAACGCAGAGCGTTAAAGAATGAGTTCACACGGGAGCCATGGAAACGAGGCAATACTCATTCGATGCTGGGTGTTGAATGTTCAATGTCAGACGTTCATCCTTTTATTTATAACTCTAACGTCCTATCCTCTGATCCGCCTTTATCCCGACGAAGCTTAAGTGAAGACAGAAGCTTCCGCATAGAAGAATCATATATTAATCTCTCGGTTCCCTCAAATCCATAATCTCCTCATTATCTGATTTTATTTTTTGCGTTTTTTGCTTTCTCTTAAATATCCCTCCCTCATTATAACAACTCCATGCCCATGGCAGCCATTTGAGTATGAGTGAGTACGCAAGCCACAGCGCCCATAAAAGCATTAATCCCTTGAAAACAAAAATGTGCAGGGATATCACCCATGGGGTTGGAAGTATCGATGCTGTGCGATCCTGCGTCCAGTTGAGGATAAAATCGGTTGAACCGTTTCCCTGTATCTGCATATCAGGTATGCCAAGGAGACCCCTTTGTATGGAAAACCACAGGCCTGCCATTGCACAGACAAACCATACCGCCAGTATTATCTGGGCAAGATTGAAAACCCATCTTTTCTGGTCCTGAAAAGATATCTTTCTTGCCCCCATGACAATAAACCAGCCTGCTATCATAATAGCAACCGGGGCCGACACCTGTGTGAGGCCAAGCCCCAGTAAAATCCATGAAGGTGTGCCAAGGGGTGTCCATTTGATTTTTCCAAGCAATATGCCCGCAAGAACAATAATAACCAGATAGCTCCAGAAGAGTACTGCAGGCCCCATAACAGGGCCGCCGGCAAATAATATCCAGCGGTTTTGGGGCATGTTAAAGGTAACATAGGCATTTACCACCTCTGTACCCATATCCACAGAAGGAGCTGATGTCAAAATCCTTGACCCTGTCTGTTCCTGCCATTCAAGTTCAACCTGCTGAGCGCCGGGATTAAGGGGGACATTGACATTTCTTCCCTGTTGACTTATGGGCTGGCTTTTACCGGATATCCTTACCTGCCTCAGGCCTGCGCCTTCAGGGAGAATAATCTTCTGCTGCCCTCCCTGGCTGCTTCTTATATTAAGGTTCAGTGCTGACAGGCTGATGCGTTTACCCGGTGTATGTGTAAGCCTTGCATTGTCTATGGTAACTATCTTACCAGGCACAGCGGCAGGTCTTGTCACATTGATTTTTACTTCTTCACCCTGCCAGGGTCTCCACTCAGGTCGCCATTGGCCCGAAACATCCTGATGGTGAATAAGGGGTATACCTGAAAGTTCGCAATGCCATATGGGGCTTGCATCAAGGATCCATGTCTCTGTCCATTCAATGGTTTCACTGGCTTTAAGGGATATCTCATTTGATGGCACGATTGTTGATGACCACTGTTTTTCGGTTTCACCGGGTGACATACTTAACACTACTCTGTTGTTTTCTACCTTCACACCACCTGTGATCACGGATTCGCCCTTGACAAGAGGGATAGAGACAACTACCGGGTCACTTGCCGGGGTAACCCGCCTTATTATCGTATGCAACTGCCAGTCAATACCAAGGGAGATGACCCTTTCAATATGGAAAAATGGCGGAAGGACAACGCTAGTCTCTGAATTTCCTTCCACGTTCTTTTTTTCAAGCCTTACAAACTTGATGCTGCCCTGAACCCGGCCCTCTTTATCCACGCCATATGCCGCCCATCCATCCAGTTTAAGAGATACATTATGCGGGATCATGGTAAGGGGTACCTGAAATTCATTGGTTGATGGAATCCTTCCCCTTAAGACGACATCATGAATACCCTTTTGGGCAAGAATCCACACGATGCCGTTTTCATCCCGGTACAGATTTTGTGCAGGGGTGTTTCCAAGATAGATATCTTCCGGATTCCACATAATGGAAGAACCAGGCAGAGGGACGGCCGTTTCAGTGGTTGTATGCACTCTGAAAATAATACGCACATTGGTCTTATCAATGGATATTTCCATGTCAGGGCTGTCAGCACAGAATGGAAAACATGTATCTTTTTCAAGCAGCCTGGTCCTGAATTCCTTTAGTATATCAGGAGGTGGAAATGAGCTGTTCTCCTGAGCAAAGGCCTTTTGAGCACCTGGAATAAAAAGGCAGAATATAAACATGACGGATACAGCTGTTTTTAAACCTGCAAGCCTTAATTCCTTTATTCCGGTTATTAACAGCACAAGAACACCAAGAAGAATTATCCTTATAAATGCAAGAACAAGGTTGAAAAGAGGCGATATTAGCCGAATGCTGATCATATGAGCGGAGTCAACCGGTCCGTTCCACTTCATATCATATGAATGCCATCGCCATTGGGGGAGACCAGGCCCTGTCTGTATAAGGGCGTTAGGGTCCTGAAGCATGACATTTTTGTTTTTATCGTAATAATCTCCATCATACACTCCTCCTTGCGCTGTCACAGCCACCTCCTCAAGTGCAAACTCATCCCTTACGCTGTCAGCCATCTTTGATATTGCCTTTCTGCTCCTCTCGACAGGGGCCATTTCCATTGGCGCCTGTGGCATCAATACAGAGGGTTTTTCATACATGTAACCTGAAAAATTTCTTGTTTGTTCAAGCTGAGGGTATATGCCTGTGCGCGCCTGTTGAACCGCAAAGGGGATAACAAGAACAAGAAGAATAACGATTGAAGCGATCCTCCATATCTCTACTAACTTTTTAAACCAGCTATCAGGTAAAAAACGCAAAAGGGCAGAAGCTGCCAGAAGGTGTAAAAAGACTATCCTTGGAGCACCTGGTTCATGATAGATAAGCACAAGTGTTATGATGGCAAGTATTCCATAGCGGATATTGAAGAGTTTATAGATGGCAGTTGAGACAACAAGCACCAGAAAGATATCAAGTAGGTTTCCCCAGTTCTGAAGCCATGTGCCCTTTATTGAATCGACCCCGCTTACATTTATGAGCCTCCACCCAGGGGGGAGATTAAGGGTTGCCCTGAGCTCCTGGACATCGTGATCCCAGCCTACTGCCGGAAATTTATTTTTGCCTGTTTCGACCCTGGATTCACCTTCGAGATTTATTGCGCCTCTTCTCACTTCAACACCAGGCTTATTGTCCTTACCATGGCTTGTTATCAACTGGTCTACACCATCAAGGGCAACCCTGCCGAGTTTCATGGGCTGATTCATTGTAAGATACCACTGTGTACTCATGGTGCCGTTTATGCTGTCTTTTATGGTATATCCTTTACCATCAAAATCCAGATAAATTGTCCTGTCCATTGTGAGTTGATCGGGCGCAGGAGAAGGGTCTCCCCTTCTTGTCTCTTCAATTACAAGGTTATCTCCCTTATATATGAGATATGCGGGATATGATCTCCATTCGCCGGGCAGATCAGTCTGGCCGGGGTCAATACCCTGAACGCCCTGGATTTTGATCATCCTCAGATGGTTCTGGGATTTTACCGCCCAGATCTCCTGACCATAGGCTGCACCAGCAGGTCCGATGCTGTTGACCTGTTTTTTTGATCTGGTTTTAATATAGATATCCCATCTCCCCGGCCTTGCCTGAACAATAACATCTCCGTTTTCCTGAATGAGCACCGGCAGGGTGCTGTTTATCTCCATGGGGATAAAACCGGCATTTAATATATCGGGAATCTTGATCTCCCTTGCCTGCCCGGATACATATATCCGTATAAGGCTAGTGATAAACATAGGGATATCATCATCTATCATCCTGAATAATTTTATATCAAGCCTGTCTTCTTCGGTTTTGGCCATTTTTTTATTCTGAAGCCATAGCTGGCCCTGATTATCCAGGAGAGGTGACTCAACTGGTTTGTTGTTTATTATAAGACTGACAAGGGCCGTCTTTTCAGGCACATTTATCATCTCGGGCATGTTATTCCATTTAAACATGCCTTTAACAGTGTGGATTCCCTTTTTTAATGAAACTGAAGGCTGATCCTCTCTGTTTACTACAGGTGAGGGATTTCCATTTACTGTAATATCATATGGCCAGGAATTGCTGTTACCGGGAAGCGGTATCCAGTCCTCAGCATAGACAACAAACTCCTGTGAAAAGGTACCTCCACTGTCGTCAAGTTTAATTTCAAGCCTTGAAGGCCATGTGCACAGATATTCATTCTGGTCATCATAGGGATTCGGGCAGAAGTCTTTTTCAGTACCCTCAAGAACCCATGACTTCCATGGTTTAAGCTGAGAAGGTATCGAATTTTCATCAATACTCTTTGCTCTTATAGGTAATGCGATAAGGAGAACAAGCAGACAAACGAAAATTAAGGATCTTGAATTCATGTTTCCTCCATAAATAATATAAAAAAGCCTGTTGTTAAATACAGATTCAATATGGTATGTAAATAAAGATTAAAGGATTATAGATGAAACTTATACAAGAAATCAAATATTCATATCGAATATGAAAAAAGATAATAAAAAATGTCATTTATAATATGCAGCAGAAAAAGATCCATGCCCAAGGTGAGTACAGCGATATGTAAAAAATGCGCGCGGATCGGAAAATGCTCTGACTACCGCCTGTTTGAGCAGCCCATGCTGTTTCCTGATATGAAAA
Source organism: uncultured Desulfatiglans sp. (assembly GCA_964610475.1). Classification (GTDB taxonomy): domain Bacteria; phylum Desulfobacterota; class DSM-4660; order Desulfatiglandales; family HGW-15; genus JAAZBV01. The sequence continues at coordinate 3,763 of CAZSZQ010000144.1, read as the reverse complement.
AAGGGGCACCCGGTAAAAAGTCAAAAAGGGCACAGACCAAGGTCAAGATCAGTCCAACCCCCTCAAGTGAAATCCAGTTCCCAATCAATTTTATTACCGACAAATAAAATACCTCCGCAGGGGCGAATAATTATTCACCCCTGCAGGTTAAACCCTATATCACCGCAGGAAAAAAACCGGATATAATTTCTTCAACCCTTTTTAACCATTTCTTACGCATCTTTTCCGTGCTTGTAATTATTACCCTGAACATCTCCCTGTGAAAATCAGGTACGCCGCACAGACCGAAGATGCAGTTCTTCCATATAAGCTGCAAAGGATCACCAAAGACCTCTTTCTCCCTTGGCTCAGGTGTGTTCGAGGTATTGAAAACAATGGCTGACCTGGCTCTCAATAAGCCTGTGGGAATCCCTTCACCGCTGTCGCCTTCAATAAAATTATATGCGACTCCAGGCCTTATAACCCGGTCGACCCATCCTTTTAAAATGGCAGGAGGTTGCCCCCACCAGTTGGGATGAACAATTACTATTCCGTCAGCATTTTTTATCTCGTTACAGTATGTCTGTATCTCGGGCGGTATACGGGCATCTGAAGGTATTTCGGAACTATGGAGAACAGAAGCGAATTTTTCAGAGTAAAGATCATGAAAAAAAACAATATGCCCGTTTTTTTTAATCTGCGAAACAGCGGTTTGGGCAATAGCATGGTTAAAACTGCTTTTTTCCGGATGGGCGAGAATTAAGGTTATTTTTAAAGATTGTTTCTGTGAGTTCATGTTTTCATTATCTTTTAATAATAAATCCTTTCTGTTTAATTAAAGACAATGCATGGGATTCAGAGTTCAGTAAATTATCCTCTTTGATTGTTAAAAGTCAACTTACAGGTTTTTTATCATAAAACCTGAACTTTTGCGGATGTATAAATATTGAAAAACATGGCAAAACTGCCCGAAATGTGAATATTTTTATTGCATTAATGCTCTAATAGTATATTATTCAGGGTTGAAAAAAAAATTCAAATTAAATAGTTTTTAATAAGCTTTTTATAGACAGCAAATAATAACATGAAGGAGGAAGGTTTATGGATTTTACATTAAGCGAAGAGTTGCAAATGCTGCGGGATATGGCAAGGGATTTTGTAAACGAAAAGATAGCACCATTTGCAGATGAATGGGATGAAAAACATTACTTCCCATATGAAGAAGCAATGAAACCAATGGGAGAACTTGGTTTTTTTGGCACTGTTATACCTGAAGAATACGGCGGAAACGAAATGGGATGGCTCGCAGCAATCATTCTTACCGAAGAGATTGCAAGAGGTTCAAGCTCTCTGAGAGTACAGATGAACATGCAGACCCTGGGTTGTGCATATACCATATTCAAATACGGCAGTGATGTACTTAAGAAAAAATATGTTAAAAAACTGGTAACAGCCGAATATGTGGGCGGTTTTGGCATTACAGAGCCTAATGCAGGTTCTGACGTAATGTCCATGAAATCTACTGCGGTTGATAAAGGTGATCACTGGCTTATAAACGGCTATAAGACATGGATATCAAATGCATCGGCAGCCGATGCGGTTATTTTTTATGCATATACGGACAGAGAAGCCAGAGGTAAAGGCCTCTCCGCCTTTGTTGTTGAGCCCAAAAATTTTAATGGTATTACGACAACAGACCTGGACAAGATGGGAACAAGATCTACACCAACAGGCGAAATCATCCTTGAAGACTGTAAGGTGCCCAAGGAAAATATACTGGGGAATCCGGGGGACGGAGCAAAAATAGTCTTCGGATCACTCAACCAGAGCAGATTATCTGCAGCAGCGGGCGGTATAGGTGTTGCACAGGCATCACTGGAGGCTGCGATAGCATATTGTAAGGAGCGTGAGCAGTTCGGCCAGGCTATTGGCAATTTCCAGATGAATCAGGACCTGATAGCCCAGGTGGCCTGCGAACTCGAGGCAGCCAGGCTCATGGTCTACAAGGCTGCCATACAGAAGGACAATGGAAATCTTGGAAATACCGTTGAGGTTGCCCAGGCAAAGTACCTTTCGGGTGAGATAGCTGTTAAGGCCTCATCTGTTGCAATGAGAATCCTTGGTGCCTATGGCTATTCAACAGAATACCCGGTCGCCAGATATTATCGTGATGCCCCTGCCTACCAGCTGGTTGAGGGTTCAACAAATATATGTAAGATGATCGTGGGTCAGGAACTGGTTAGTGTAAAAAAGAAATAGTAATTAACAGATCTACAACTTGGAAGATTTTTTATATTATGAATTTAAAAACAATCACCCATTGCTTTAAGGCATGGGTGATTGTTTTTAATTGAATTATTAAGCTAAATGAGAACTTGGAGGACTAAATGAGACGTTATTTTGAACAAATGACACCTTTTGGAAAGGCACTTTCTGAAAAACAGATAAAAGATGCCCGGGAAAACATAGCAGACATAAAAAAGGTTGAAGAAGAAGTAGCAAAAGCAGTTGAAGCAGTAAAAAATGCCGGTATCCCTGCCGAAAAGATAAGGGAGAGAGGTCAGATGACAGTATGGGACAGGATCGATTATCTTGTTGATCCCGGGACATGGACCCCCCTGCATACGATCTATGACCCCCAGTTTAATGAGGAAGGTACAACCGGCGTGATCGATGGTCTTGCAAAAATAAACGGTAAATGGGCAATTGTTATCGGGTTTGATAACAAGGTAATGGCCGGGGCATGGATAGCAGGGCAGGCTGATAATCAGCTCAGGGTTACAGACATGGCTAAAAGACTCAGGGTGCCTCTGGTATGGATAGTGAACTGCAGCGGTGTCAAGCTTCCTGAACAGGAAGAGGTTTACGCAAATAGAAGAGGAAACGGCACCACATTCTTCAGGCATGCGGAACTTGCAAAGCTTGGCGTTCCCATAATAGCCGGAATCTATGGAACCAACCCGGCTGGTGGCGGTTACCAGGGAATAAGCCCCACGGTTATCATTGCCCACAAGGATGCCAACATGGCAGTGGGCGGCGGCGGTATTGTTGGCGGTATGAGCCCCAAGGGTCATTTTGATGAAGAAGGCGCAGAGGCGCTTATAGATGCAACCAGGCATTTCAAGGAAGTGCCCCCGGGAAGTGTCAAGATACATCATAACGTTACAGGATTTTTCAAGGAAGTACATGAAACGGAAAAAGGCGTTCTTGATTCATTGAAAAGACATATGGACATGATGCCTGCCTATGATCCTGAATTTTTCAGGGTTGCAGAACCAAAGGAACCAAAATTCAGTACAGAAGAACTCAATAGCGTTGTGGCTTTCAACCAGAAGCGCAGCTACAGCCTTGAAGAATTTATGGCAAGGATTTTTGACAACAGCGAACATATGGAATTCAGACCGGGATATGGTCCTGAGGTTTATACCGGTCTCGCAAAGATAGACGGCTTTCTTATGGCCTTTATAGGCAACAGACAGGGCTTCTTAGGCGCAAAGTACCCGGAATATGCCCCTTACCCCGGCATCGGCGGAAAGCTTTACCGTCAGGGTCTTATTAAGATGAACGAGTTTGTTACACTTTGCGGAAGAGACAGGATTCCGATAGTATGGATCCAGGATACATCAGGGATTGATGTAGGTGATATTGCTGAATCTGCAGAGCTTCTGGGTCTTGGACAGTCACAGATATACTCAATTGAACAGACCGATGTACCTCAGATATGTATCGTTTTAAGAAAGGGTACAGCAGCTGCCCATTATGTAATGGGCGGGCCGACTGCCAA
>CAZSZQ010000143.1:0-9087 GCA_964610475.1 uncultured Desulfatiglans sp. | reverse complement strand
GCATGAGCCTTGCCGAGATGTATGTGCCAGGTGATATCCGCTGGGGCCTTGGCGGTAAGACCGATGAAAAATTCGGTTTTATGCCTAAGGGGCACGGCGCCCTTGCCATGTGGGGCATCCCCTTCTATGACAGGATACAGAGGGGCAGGGTTATGGCCCAGCCCATAGAAAGGTTTGGTGAACTCAACTCCATGATGACATGGGCAGAGGCCGCCGCAAAAAACGAGAAGATATCCAGAAAAGAGGTGGATGAATGGGCCTACAACAGCCATCAGAAGGCTGTAAAGGCACAGGAATCAGGCAAATTTGCTGAAGAGATAGTTGGTATCCCCATTCCCCAGGCCAAGGGGGCGCCCATCCTCTTTGATAAAGATGAAACACCACGCCCTGATACCACCCTTGAACAACTCGCTAAACTTAAACCCATATATGATGGCGGTGTATGTACAGCAGGTAACTCGTCTTCTGAAAACGATGGAGCCGGCGCTGTTGTGCTTATGAGCGAAAGGAAAGTTAAGGAGCTTGGAATTAAACCCATGGTTGAATTCCTTTCTTTTGCCCCTGCCGGTGATGACCCGACCCTTACATATCCTGCGGTTCCTATCGCTGTAAACAAGGCCCTTAAAAAAGCAGGTATTACCCGGGCACAGATTGACCTGATAGAGATACAGGAGGCATTTGCAGCCCAGACTTTAGCGGATGCAAAACTCCTGGGGCTTACACCTGATGAGTGTAAATCCAAGGTAAATGTGAACGGATCAGGTATTTCACTTGGTCATCCGATTGGTGCAACAGGCGCTATGCGGCTTGTAACACTCATACACGAGATGGTGCGTAGAAATGCACGCTATGGTCTTGAGACCATATGCGGCGCAGGCGGGCTTGGGGTAGCTGCTGTGTTTGAGAGAAGCTAGGTTTATTTTGTATCAATATTTAATCTATTATAGATAAGGCTCTCTTAAATACAGAGGGCCTTATGTAGATTAATCCCTTCTTCAAGAATCAGATAAAAATTAATGGCAAAAAAATAGAAAAAATGGTAAAGACAAATACAATGCAAAAATAAAAGTAATGAACGGAAATATCCGTTATCTCAATGACCATGTTATTGGAGTAAACCATTATGTTGAAGATTTCAATTACAGCATGTGCATTGATCATGTTTTTATTCTGGATCATCAGCGAACTCGCCATATCTATTGCCTATAATCATTTTGTGCAATATCCTGTTAACGATGTTGTTACATCATTGCCTTTAATAACCGATATAGCCTTATCTGTTAGAAAGTCTTCAGTAATTCTACCGGTAGTTTGGTCTTTAGTATCTTTTTTTTATTACAGATTCATTAGAAATAAAATACCTGCTGACCGCAATGAATACTTTTTTGCCTTAATTGTGATAACAATTTTGATAGGTTTGTTAATGCTCTCTTTTTTTGGTTTGGCAGGTATTCTTCCATATTTGAGAATAGGTGTGATTCTTAAATAGATATATCCTTTATTTATATAGAAACGTAATCGATTCGATATAAATAAAGAAAAGGATAATTTAAAAAATTTAATGAAATAAATCAGTTCTCTCAGGGGGCTTATGAAACCATCGCTTAGCATGTTATTATTCATTTCCGCCCTTTTCATTTTAAACTATAATTGCAGTAAATCTGATCCCTGCCCGACCGATCAAATGCTGATTGATCGTTTTAAGGCAAATGAATCATTTTTTGCTACACTGTCTCAAGATCCGAAAAATACCGAATTGCTGTCTTTGCTGGGCATTATCGATTCCAGATCATTCCTGGAAGAAACAAGTCATCTTACTTTGATTGTGTGGCGCAAAGACCTTGTCGGCCCCGGCGGTTTTTCCAAGGGTTATTATTATAGTGATATAAAACCTTCACCCCTTGTCGACAGTATAGACGCAATTTATGAATCTAGCCCTGCCGAACAATGCGTGGTGTTTCGTCCAATTAAAGGTTCATGGTATTTATATTATTCATCCGTTAATTAGCTCAGGAGAATAGACAGTAAGGGGTTTAACAGCAACATCTGTTTTTAGATTGCTGCCAAGTTAAATAAGAGGAATAAATTATGGGAATTATTTTATTATGGCTGTCATCACTTGTCTCAGCTTTCCTCATTGTTGCCGCTGTTGTGGCTGTTACAAGCAAGATAAGGTGTTTTTACCTTCGAATTGTCCTGCCGGCCCTTTTAGCTCTTTTACCCTTAATCGCAGGGGTAGGTGCCACACTGTTTTTCTGCAAATGGTCAACGCCTAAATCTCACTGGCTAATAATCTGTGCGTACTCATGGACAATAATATATTTCGTTGGCTCGGTATTTCTTCTGAGACACGGAATGCACTTGCAGGAGCAGGAGATCTCCTCGCGCGGCCGGTCAGCAGGTAAACATGCAATATCCTTTATTGCTATCATGTTCCTTTGCCTCTGTGTATTGCTTGTAATGGACAACTCGGCCAAAATCAAACTCTCGGTTGTTCGTTCTGATGCGATATCAGTTGCGATGTCCCTGCAGCCTTCAACGGTATCTGATCATCTGAACGCCTGTTTTCTATATGAGAAGGCTTTAAAAAAAATGGATCAAAAAGACTGGCCTTATTGGTTACAGGTAATCGGTGAGCCCGCTTTTGATATGTCTGAAAAGGAGGTAAAGGAATTTCTGGAAAGGAAACAGGAAACAATAGAGTTACTTCTACAGGCTTCCGGCATGACAGATTTTTATTATGAGATTAATTACCTGAAAATGGATGTATCTGATTTATCCCTGTATAGAAATGCAGCTAATTTACTGGTGCTTAACGCCCGTTTCAAGGCATTAAACGGAGAAATGCAGGCATCTATTAAAAACATAGCAGCCATCCGGGACATTGCATGCCATCTGAAAACAATCCCTTCTGTAATAGCTAATATGGTGGGCGCTACGATTCAAAATACGGGAACAAAAACGGCTGAGCATATCATCTCACTTGGGCAGCACTTTTCCCTGGAAAATACCGGAATATCCCTTGATGAGGAGATCAACCTGCAAAAGGCATTTCACAGGGCGCTCCGTATGGATGAAGCCTATATGGCATTTACTGCCACTTCATACCTGACCACAAATTCTCTGGATTTGCTGCCGCCGGTAACAGCAATAATATACCGTTCCATGTTTCTTTATGATGAACTCATCTACGCACGCAATATTTTATTTGAAGCCCATAATATAGCAGCGAAACCTTACTGGCAGGCAGTCGATGAGTGGGAGAGATGGGAAAATAAGGCAAAAGCTTTCCATGGCCCGATTACAGCCGTTTCTATACCTTATTATGGCAGACGGATGGAGATACGGGTTCTTGAGGCTGAGGCAGACAGGAGGTTAACTAATCTGGCTTTTGCTGCGTATGCATATCAGAGAGAACATGGAACATATCCTGCTGACATCGAAGTTCTGGTGCCTCAGTATATCAATGCTATCCCTGTGGATCCCTTCAGCGGAGAACAATTGAAGCTGATTTCAACTGAAGGCGGAATAATCCTTTACAGTGTCGGGCCTGACCTGAAAGACGAAGGGGGCGCCGTAGATTATGATATTTCACTTAAAGGCAAGGGGATAAACACAGGCGATATTACCTTTATACTGGGCCAGCAATTTGAGGACAGGAGAATGAAGCCTTCTTATGAAATGCTTAAAAAAAGGGAAGAGGAACGTATGTTACGCCCGGGTAAATGATCTTTGGAAAATGACTGATAATCAGTTTAGAAAAATGCCGTAATACAATCGCACTCGTGATGGTATTTACTAATTTTTAATAGAGGTCAGACAATGTTAAAAATCGAATTCATCCTTTTTCCCGTTGTGTTTTCCATATGCTGCCTTGTGAACGCCTATGCATCTCCGCCTGCCTGTCACCGAAATGATATTTCGATGTACATCCATTCCGATGCAGTTGTGGAGGCTGTTGTTCAAAAATCAAGGCGCTGGTCGCAGGGCGAAACATTACATCTGGTTGCAAAATACAAGATTATTGATGTCTTTAAGGGTGATGTGTATAAAGATGAAATCCTCATTGTCACGAACACCTGTCTGGATATGCCGGTTCCAAAAGAGATGCTGGGTTACCCGGTTGTGGATAACTATTGCCGGAATGGAATCGGCCTGTCTCTGGCCGGAGTAGATTCAAAAGACGGAAAACCTGTAAAGAAGGCCGGTGAGAAACCTGAACTCATTCTTTTTCTTAAGAAAAACGACAGCAAAGGGGCTCCCGAGTTGACGTGGCTGGAGGTTTTCAGAACAGGTTTTTATGGCGGGTGCCAACAAAGCTTAAAGGATATTCCCGCCGAGGAAACGGAGCAAGTGAATCGGTTGGAGCAAAGAATGAAAAAGATCGGGAACCGGAAATAGAAAAAATCTGCAATAAGATGGAGTAAAAACGGTTTTATGTCTTATTGATATTTACCGGAACGAACATAGCTATTTTTATTCCAGCACTGATGAGTATCCATATTAGTAACTGATTTATTCAGTTTAATCTTTAATAGGAGGTAATATATGAGATCATCGATTGTAAGATGGGCGTTTATAGGGCTCTTTATAACATGCCTTTTTCCTGTGCAGGCCGGTTCCCAGACGACAAATATAATTGGCACATATGCCCTTTATCAGGAAGGTGACAAGTCCGGAAAGATCGTGGGCTATATATCAATAAGCCGGCAGACCGGTAATGATTTTTCTGTCGGTATAGCAAGCAGAACAGGAAATCCGGCTGTAGACTGGCAGGGAGAAGGAAAAATCACCGGAAACGGCGGCGGATACTACACCTGGAGATTTGATGACGGGAAGCAGGGGATTACGACATTTACGATAGATAATCAGGGGAACCTTCACGGACAGGTGCAGGGGTCCGGGCTTGACTGGAGATATGTTGCACGCAGAAGATAATGAACCAGGTTCCCCTTCAGTAAGAAAGTCTATATATTAACATACTGCACCTATATTTATCGAGGTTTTCTATGAAACAATACAGGCCATCACATGAAATTTCATTATTGCCGGTCATTCATAACCACTTTTTCCACAGGCTGATTATCGAACTTATTTTATTTTTCATTACCTTTTTCCCGCTTATTACCTATGGAGAATGGACAGACATTGAAAAACTTGAGGCAAGGCTAAACACGCTTGAAATCAGTACAAAACAGATTGGAAAAGATGGCATCGGCCTTCTTGATGAAGTGGAAAAGAGCATTATGAAAGACCTGGAGTCAAGACGACAGGATCTTATTAAACAGGTAGAACAGTGGAACCGGGATATAGATTCTGCCAGAGTTGAAGAGCTTAATTCAAGTGTTGCCGAAGGCATGGTGATCGCACAGAAAAATGGCCTGCCGGTTGAGAAACTGAAACGGATTTTCGAATTGACAAAAAAGATTATCCGGCAGGGGGAATTTAAAGTCCCAGAAGTTGAGCCTCCGAAAAAAGAGTCTTTTAAAATACAAGACCCCCTTGGGATAAGGTACCTTTGGGAATTCAATTATCAAGCCTACTATGACGACCTTTATTCGTATGTAGAATCACAGGAAGACGCCATTTCTGCGGAAAGGGCTGAGCAACAGGAATTCAGAGTTCATCTTTATAAACGCGCCACATTGGCCTTTCTGAAAGCTCTTCTTGCAAGCAACGAGACCCCTGGTGAATGCACTGGGTCAGCAAAACTCAAGACCGTGATTGTGGATGGAAAAAAGGTTCCATCTATCGGTTGTTTTGATCCTGTCGTAGAGCATTTGAAGGACTATATGAAGGCTATCCAGAAGATAAGCTCGGCTGATGCAGACCTGCTTGTAAATGAAGCCGAGATGCTTGTAGCCTACCAGCAGTATACCGCTGATGTAATGGCAGGAGTTCCGGTAGTTGGAGATTTTTTAGACATCTATTCCGTCTATGCAGGTGAGAACATCGCAGGAGTTAAGCTCAGCGATGCTGAGAGAGGCTTTGTGACTGTTATGCTTGCGCTTCCTGTAGTGGGCCCTGCTGCTGGAGAGATAATCCAACAGGGGGTAAAGCGCATACCAGGTTTTGAATCTGCCAGCACAGCGATTTATGATTGTTTCTCTTATCTGCTTGCGGTTGGTCTTGAGCATGGAAGAAAAACAACAGCCGGAATGATGATTGAAGCAGGCAGTGAAGCGGCGGGCGAAGCATTACATGCTTCGTATAAGGCTTATCAGGCAACAGTGAAAACAATAGCCAGGGAATGGGGTATTGCGCTGGACAGGCTTGATGAATTTCTTGTTACAATAGGTACCCGGCCGGATAAAAGCACCAGATTTCTTAGCCAGGCGCTTGAAGACGGGGCTTACGCACGAAAAGCCATTGCCGGTCTTCCTGATGAAATAAGAATAGCATCAAGATTAAGATCTCAGGAAATCATTGATGGTACACTTGCAAAACTAAAACATCCCCGCCAGACCTCAGGCGTTATTGACGAACACCTGGACGCCATGCTGGCAATTGCGAGAAAAAATCATGAGATATATATTATCCGGCCGGTAAATCCAAAAGCTACTGAATGGATCAAAAAGGGTTATTCAACCAAGCCAATGACTGTTAAAGCGAAAAGCGCTACGCATGGACCTTTTGCAGGGCTTATACCTGTGGACCCGCACTTAAACAAGATTGGTTCAAAACTTGATGAAGCTGAGGCCGCGCTCAGATCTGCAGGAGATGCTGCCGACAGGGGAAAGATCCTGAGAGATATAGAAGAACTCAAGGCATCTCTTAAAAAAGCCGAGCGGACAATTGCGGGCTGTCAGGCGACTGGATGTGCGAGGCAGGTGACCTTTACACTTGACGGTATAAATGGAAATCAGACTGTACACAGGGTCACGGGCCCCTCGGGTGAAGTGAGGTTTGCGGTCCTTGAGGATGGGAAATGGCTCGATGCCGATGCACTGGAGAGTGGCAGAAAGGCGGATCTCGGATTCACACCTGTAAAAAATGAACCCGTCCTTGTACTCGCTGATGAAAACGGCATCCCGTATACAGCAGACTATGACTTTCTGAATTTTGCCGAAAATCAACCGCATTCGATACCTAAACAAAGCGAGGCTACCGGGTATATAACGGACAGGATGGAAGATCGGCTAAGAGAAGTAAATGAAGGTACAAGAAGGGCCTCACAGGAGGCGCGGAACACTCCGACTCAGCCTGTTTCTCATCATGGAGCAGAACAACTCAATCCCTATACCCCTGGTGTTGACTACCCCCTCACTGTTATTGATGGCCGCACAGGCGATGTTTTCGTGCTTCCCCGGTGTGATGCAGATTGTATGAAGGGGTGGTGTGAAACAACCAAACGCTGCGACCCGTTGAATATCTGCGGGAAAAACCGGGTAGATGGCTGTATCAAAGTAGACCCCGATAGACTTCTGAAGGATTATTATCATGATAGCCGGCTTGGCGGATACACTACGGATCCAAATCCAAAATGGGGTTGGGGAGATTATAACGGCCTTAGCGGCTGGACACATCCGGAGGTATACGGTAATAGCGACTATTCATGGCCTGTTTTAAGCTCAGGAAGGGCTGGCATAGGGGGCGCCGGACGAGGTTTGATACGAATGGAAGAAGGAGAACCTAAAGAAAATGCAAACTGATAGACAAAAACATCCTGTATTTCTATCCATAGTGCTCCATGTTTGTTTGGCATTATTTACCCTGCTGGTTATCCTGAATACTCATTCAAATGCCATGACCATTGAGTATCTGATAAAGTATATTGATGAGCTGGAACTGGAACAACGTGAAACTCAAAAGGAGCTCAATAAACTCAAAGGAGAGATTATAAATATTACCAGGGATAGCGCTACGCTGAAAGAACGCAAGGAGTATGTGGACCGTGTTATAGAACTATTGAAGAAGCTTGATACCATTGAAAAAAGACGACAGGAACTCCTGAAAGAAGCCAGGATTATGCCCCATGCCCCGCCGGTATTAAAGCTTGTAGCCATAGAGGTGCCCGAATATTTCAGTGATTATGAAAAAACAGGGGCAGGGCTGGTCATCCGGAGCCGGTCAGAGATAAATATCAGGAATGGTCATGGTGAAACCGGGTTTGTGGATGAGATTATGAGTTTGAGGATAGTACGGGCACCCCTTGAGATACGACCCTCAGAGCCATTTGAAATAGCAGCTGAAGCCATGATACGAAAAAGTTTCCCTGATGAACACTGGTGCAACTGGAGAAATGATGAAGAAAACGGAGGATCATTAAGTATTGCCATATCATCAAAAGAAATTAACGTGTTGCTGAAAGGGAAAAACAGTGTTGAATCATACTGTAATGAAGGCGGGGCAAAAAAACACGAGTGGCCTCTCAGTATGGATAAGGTCTGGTATACTAAAGACGCTACGATCAAAGGCGATAAGATCAGTCTAAGCGTACAGTTTAAACCGATTAATAAGACAATATCAGGCAGCAGCCAGGTATACTTTTATGATGCTACAGCAGAAGGTGATGGCAAATTAAAACTCGATATCAATACCCAACATCCTTTTTTCACTTTTGACCTTCCGACAGACAATCGCGGCTTCCTTCTGCCTTCTACGGATACCAGAGACTCTTTTGGGGCAAGGGGTTCTAATGGCATAACAATAAATATCATCATGCCGCTTTTGGGCGGGCTTGCACTCCGTTATGAGCCTGTTCGTGAAACTGACCCTGTACTGACATCCCTGTCGATCCCTGACCATCCATCGGAATTTTTTGAACCCCTCAAAGAGGGTGCAATCCAATCAGTCCACACAGTACCGGAGGTAGTTACAAAAAAGTTGGATGTGGCCAAAAAACTGCTTGAAGATATCGGTCTGGTAGCAGAGCCTAAAATAAAAGAACCTGCAAAATCAGAAGATCTGAATCTGACCGTCATATCACAAGATCCTGCTCCCGGGATGAAATTAAAAAACGGTAGTCATGTAAAGCTGGTGATATACGGCCCTTACAACTCTGAAATCACTGTTCCAGATGTGGCCGGACTTACGGTGCAGGAGGCAAAGTTAAAACTGGAAGCAATCGGATTGAAAGCCCGTCTG
>CAZSZQ010000142.1:4415-9195 GCA_964610475.1 uncultured Desulfatiglans sp. | reverse complement strand
CTGTCAACTAACTCTTTGTTTTAAATGCCTTTTACTGAAAGCTGAACGCTGATGGCTGACAGCATGAACCCAGAAGCAACAGTTACTGGATCGAGACTAATTAATGAAAACTGATCAGAATATTTAAGAAATTATTGATACATGTCGATATATTATCGATATAAAAGATAATTATTCTAAATAGATACTTAATTGGCAGGTCTAATAGTCAACATATTGTGAGGCTGGAGTATGAAAGTAATCATTGCAGACGATTCAAAAGTTATGAGAAATATAATACAGAATGCCATGCGGCCCATGGGCACAGAGATAATCCAGGCAGGCAGCGGACAGGAAGTATTTGAGCAGCTTAAAATCCATGACGGTAAGGTAGGCGCTATTTTTATGGATTGGAATATGCCCGGGATGACCGGATTGGAATGCCTGAAATTATTAAAAAAAAATGAAAAATATAAAAAAATTCCGGTATTGATGATCTCAACGGAGTCCGAAGATGACAAGGTGAGTATCGCCAGGGAGGCCGGTGCAAAAGGATACCTTACAAAACCTTTTACGAATGAACAACTTATAAAATTTATAAATGAATCAATCTGATACCTTTGAGTCGGCCGAATGTTTTTTTATTATTTATTTTAAATATTAAAGTTTTTTTACAAAATCTGAAACGATGGAGATCAATAAATGCCAAATAGAATAATAGCTATTGATTGCAGTCCACCGATCATGAATGTTTTAAATGATCTTCTTGGCAACAACATATCATTGGAGAGCCAGTCTTTTATAAACATCCGTGAACTCAAAGACTACAGAATGATCATATTACAGGAAGGTATTGAAAAAACTGAGCTGTTAAAGCAGATACGCAAATTAAGATATGCATGCCATTTCAGAAACATCCCGATCATTGTTATCAAGATTATGGATGATAAACGTTCAATAGAACCGTTTATTACTGCCGGCGCCACCGAAGTAATATCTTTAAAGGATCCCCCTGCAGCGATTCGACAAATACTTAATGGGCACCTTATTCCTAACCGGCAGCCGCTGAACGAAGAAACTGAATACATCAATTCCTTTGTGAAAAACACGTGCGCAGTACTTAAAACCGTTGCCTCGCTGGATGTATCTTTCGAGGAGGTCTATTTTGATAATGACTTCAAGATATTTGGTGATGTTTCAGGCCTGATCGCCCTGACAGGAGGGGCAGAAGGTATTCTTGGCATCACTTTCTACTGGCCTTTAGCTCAGACGATAATTGCAAGGATGATGAGCACGGATGAAGAAAAAATCAATGCCGAATTAATCCATGATGGTGTGGCTGAAATTGTAAATATGATCGGAGGTTCTACTAAGAAGGATTTTGTCGGGCAGCGATATCATTTTGAGATATCACTCCCGTCAGTAATAGTAGGCGGGGGGCACCAGCTTGGCCATGCTGATAATATGCCTATCGCTGTGCTTATTTTTAAAACCGATTCACATTATTTCGCTTTGCAGATATGCCTTAAACCAGATACCAATAGAAAAGGGCATGAGAAATGAATCATATTTCAACTAAAAAAATGGGTATAAGTTTTTATGAATATAAAGTGTTCATTTTAGGAGCTCAATCCATTTAACAATGAACGATAGAAAAAAAATACTCTTTATAAACCGGGACGAGAAATTCCTAAAGGAAGTGACAGATTCTTTCTGTAACTGCGGTTATTCAGTATCAACAGGAATGGATATGCAGGGAGCGGTTTCCATGCTGTCATCTGATGCTGTAGACCTTATTTTGTGCGACAATAAATTAACAGATGTCAGCGGATACGATTTCTTACGCTTTCTTAAAAAAGATCCGCTTAAAAATAAAATCCCTTTTGTTTTTTGTGTCCCATTGCATGACCAGGGAAGCGCTAGAATGGCTTTTAAGGACGGCGCCGCGGATTTCATAGTATATCCCATGGAACCTAAGGAGATTGTTTCACGCATAGATGAAATATGCTCTCCATCAAAAAAAGACAATAATGAAAACCCCGCACTACCCGACCCTGAATTAAACTTCAGTGCCACTCAGATGGTTAAAATCACGGACAGTGATAAAGAAAAACGTGAAGCCAAAAGAGCGGTTCTCCTCCGTGTTTTAAAGGTCGAGATATCAAGGAACGGTATACTCTGGATCCCGGGTCAGATAAAAAATATAAGCACAAAAGGCATGTTTCTTAAAACTTCCATGCTTGGAAAGGCAGGTGTGGAACTGTATGTAAGGGTCTCATTACCATCCGGGAATTCCGTTGTTAAAGGCAGCATAAAACAAATCGCATTTAAGAACCTTAATGTATCAGAAGATTCAGGAATAGGTATAGAGATAGCAAAAAGTTCTGAATGGCTGGAATATTTAAAATATATCAAGGCATTCCTGCAGAAAGGAACACCTGAAGCAATACCTGAAAAACCAAAGGAAACTCCTCTGTATGTTAAAAAGATGGACCACACCTTCATCCTTACCAGCGGAAATGACGGGGCAGGCGAAGCCGATAATATTGAAAATATTAAAGGAGCATCACTCGAGGAGAGATTCTACCAGAGCCTGATCGGTAAACAGCTCAATAACTATAAAGTTGTTTCATTTATAGGTGCAGGAGGCATGGGAGGGGTTTTTAAAGGCTGGGATATTGCACTGGAAAGGGTTGTAGCTCTGAAAGTAATATCTTTTGAATTATCGGTTCAGGATAAATTCAGAGAAATGTTTATTAAAGAAGCGAGGTTTATATCTCAACTGGATCATCCAAATATAGCTTCAATCTACCATATCGGGAATGAGAATCAGATCCTGTATTTTGCAATGGAGTATATTGAAGGAGTTTCAATGGCTGAGATGCTCCGTAAAGAAGAGAAACTCTATTCATTAAAAGGTCTTGATTATTTAATAACGATCTGTGAGGCCCTCGATTTTGTAAGTCAGAAAAATATAATCCACAGGGATTTGAAACCCGCAAATATTATGATCAATAACCAGGATATAGTTAAGCTGGTAGATTTTGGAGTGGCAAAAACCGTTGATGTAAGCGAGAAGAGCAAAGAAGGTATTGTTGGCTCGCCATACTATGTATCTCCGGAGTCGATCCAGGGTCTCCCCATGGATCACAGGAGCGATATTTATTCACTGGGCGCATCTTTCTATCATGCTTTCACAGGCTTTCCCCCATTCAATGGTGATACAGCAGAAGAAATACTGCTCAAACACCTTAATGGAGAGCTTGTTCCCTTAAAAAGGAAAAATCCCAAGGTTTCTACCGCCCTTGGCAAGGTTGTTGAAAAAATGATGGCTAAAAAACCGGAAAACAGGTTCCAGAATTATCTGGAGCTGATAAAATTGCTTAAGTCACTGAAATCAAAGGCAACAAAATTTGAAAAATTAAAAAATGCGACATTAATATTCAGGATAAAAAGATAAATTATTATCGATAACTACAAAATAAATTAAAAAAACAGATTTACCAATGCATATATAAATATTAAGAGGATAATGGCAGTAACGGAGTTAAAATAGTGTACGCAAACGGACATGATTTTGAAGAACATAATAAGACCGTTTTTGACCTTTTTAAAAAAATGGTCATGAAAGGTTCGGATGATATCTGTCTTAACCCGACTGGTGATGACAGATACAGGTTCGACAAGATACTCGGAAGGGGCGCCACCGGGCTGGTCTACAAGGCCTGGGATAAGATGCAAAAGAGATATGTTGCCGTAAAGGTTTCAAACAAAGGGATAAATAAGCTTAGATCCGAATCAAAGCTTGTAGGAAAGCTGGAACATGAAAATATTGTTTCCATATATGATTCAGGTACAGGTCAGGATTTTTCTTATATTATTATGGAATATATAGAGGGTGACACGCTTAATATATTCTGTGACAGACAAAATCTGCTTCCCTTTACAAAAGTAAGCAGGATCATGATAGATATATGCAAAGGAATACATTTTGCTCATGACAACGGTATTATTCACCGGGATATTAAACCGACAAATATCATGTTGAATAAACTGGGGATCCCGAAGATTACCGATTTAGGACTTTCACTCATGATCAACGGTACTCAGCCTGCAGGGTTCTGGGGCACACCAAGCTATATGTCCCCTGAGCAGCTTAAGGGTCTGGCGGCCACAAAGGCAAGCGATATTTTTTCACTGGGATGCGTTCTTTATGAACTCCTCGAAGGTAAAAAGGCCTTTGAAGGGGAAAACCCTTATACCACTATGTATAAGGTGATTAACGAAAAACCCCAGCAGCTATCAATACAGTCACCTCCTGTACTTTCGCTTTTTCAACCTATTATAAAAAAGGCAATAGCTAAAAACGCTGAAGACAGATACCAGTCCTGCAGCGAGTTTGCATATGAACTGAGCAAGACATTACCCTATCTGATCCGTCATGAGAAGGCTTATAAAAAGACATTTCTAACCAATATAAAAGACCGTATCATAGAAGGTTTAAATATTTAAACCATATTAACAGGAGAAAAAATGAAAACCTTTTCAGACAGGGTGTACGATCTTTTAAGAAAAGTGCCCAAAGGACGCGTAACCACCTATAAAGATATTGCCCATGCCCTGGGAAGCCGCGCATATCGCGGAGTAGGACAGGCTATGAAAAGAAATCCCTATGCACCTGAAGTCCCCTGCCACCGTGTTGTTTCAGCATCAGGCCGGATTGGCGGATTCAGGGGAAAGAGATCAGGGACTGCCATAGAAGAAAAGATAAAAATGCTCAGGGATGAAGGAATAGAGTTCA
>CAZSZQ010000142.1:0-4315 GCA_964610475.1 uncultured Desulfatiglans sp. | reverse complement strand
GGGACTGCCATAGAAGAAAAGATAAAAATGCTCAGGGATGAAGGAATAGAGTTCAACGGAGACAGGATTAAAAACTTTAAAGAGATCCTTTTCCGGTTCTTCTGATGCGGTAAATGGCTGCTCTATGATACGGACAGTAAAATTAACAGACGCCAGTGACATATGCGGAATATACAATCACTATATAATAAATACTATTATCACTTTTGATGAAGAACCGGTTACAGTTAGAGAAATGGAAGAAAGGATATCAGAGGTATCAGCAAAATATCCGTGGGTTGTATTTGAAGAGAATGAAAGGGTTGAAGGCTTTTCATATGCATCAGGCTGGAAAAGCCGCTGTGCCTATCGGTACTCTGTTGAAAGCTCCATATACATTTCGCCATCACTCACAAATCGCCGGATCGGAATCAGGCTTTATACAGAACTTCTGAAAAGATTAAGAGAGATGAATATTCACAGTGTTATTGGGGGAATAGCGCTGCCTAATATCCCAAGTATTAAACTCCATGAGAATTTCGGATTCAAAAATGTCGCCAAGTTTAATGATGTTGGCTGGAAATTTAACAAATGGATAGATGTCGGTTACTGGCAACTGATCATGAAACAAGGCCTTCAAAGCTGATTTATTATAAATTGTCAGTTACAGTCAAATATTAAAACCCGTGGCCAATCCCATGAAACATAATTCTAATGAGTATTATACGCATATTGAAACTACATCCTTTTCAGCGACAGAAAAAGATATAAAATTCCTCCGTGACACGGTATTCGGGCGTGAGCAGGGTGTGCCACGCGAATTGGACTGGGATGGCGAAGACACCGGCTGTACACATGTTCTTGCAAAAGATGACTCAGGGCGCCTGGCTCGACAAAGCCTTGGCGCAGGCGGCTACGCCCGCCCATATTGAGATTCATTCCTGACCATTTACAGGTGTTAGCCGGAAATTATGGGGATTTTTTCATATTACGTAAGTTTTCCAGCTTCCTGCTGTACATGTTACTGTTTCGGGATTGATGCGCATATTTCTCAGCAAGCGCAAGGTTGAGTAGTGCCTCTTCTCTATCGCCAAGACAGGCATAAACCCTGGCCGCGACAAAATAAAATTCATGTTCATCACCATGTTTTTTAATCGCCTTTTTTGCCCATCTCAGGGCCTCGGCGTATCTTCCCTTTTCCATCTCCTCTTTTGCCAGTTTGATCATATAGTAAGGATTCTTGCGCATGTATCTTTCAAGTTTTTTGTTGTATTCTTCAGCAATTTTTATCTTACCGGTCATCTGATAGAGTATGGCCAGATTATTAAGTGCTGAAAGGTCTGACTTATTCTTAATTAACGCCTGCAGATAAGAGTCCTCTGCTTTATCTAACTGATTCTGGCGTCTATATGCAACGCCAAGATTTGACCAGTTATTGGAATTATCAGGGTCTATCTCGATTGCTCTGAACAGATATGTCATTGCGGCATCTGTATTGCCCTGCATTAATAACTCTATTCCCCGGTTGCTATAGAATGCGCTAAAACCCTGCGCGTCCGTTAACGAACGTTTTCTCACATGGTCAATATTGGTCATCTGTTCAAAATCTATGCCCAGATACTCATCAGACGAAATTCGTACTGCGGCGCTTATATGCTTGTATTGATAATAAAAATCCGACTCACGCTGCCAGTCATCCGGTATCTCAAAATGCAGATAGTTTACATCAAGACCAGCATACCGCCCCATGGCAATGAATGCGCTGGCAAGAGAGATACAATTCCCTGAACCGGATTCGATGGTTTCAACAGCGGTTTTTGTATAGCTGTTATCGTATTTTAAAGCAAACTTATCCTCTCCAAACATGATATCATAAAGCGCCTGGGCACGCCGCTCCGTGCCTCCGACAGGTTTAACATGAAGATCTACCATATGACGCATTTTTTCATTCAGCTTCAGAATTTCACCTGTATCTATCAGGTTGAAACCGGTGCCTTTATTATCTTCATCCGGGGAACCGGATACGGTGTAACCTGGATAAGATACAAATGAAGTCATAAAAAAAATAAATATGCCAATTTGCAGTCTTTGTAATATTATTGACCTCATAATAACCTTCCAAGGTATTAAGGATTATCCAGCATACCGTTTTATTCAAAGAATTTTCACCACGGAGTTACATTGAGATCACAGAGATTCAGAAAAAAATTACTTCTCCATCTCCGTGCTCTCCCTGGCCCGCCATAGCTTTATGCGAAGGCAACTGTGGTGAATATTATTTTACCATTTTCCGCATTCTCTAAAAAAAATCCCCAGATTTCGCGGCAGGATGTCAGGCAAATCGGGCATCCCGAGCCTTTTAAACTTTTCTTTAGTTGCAGCCGGCAACATGTCACGCTTTGTCCCATCCAATAATAGAGATGTCTCTTCATTATTGAATTTTTCACTGTTTTCAAACCAGTTGATAATATCTTTATTCTCCGGACAGGACTGCTGGCAGATCATGCAGCCTATAAGGCTATTATGTGATGAAGGATCAATCCAGTCAGGGAATGGGTATTCCGGCGGATGTTCATTGTGAAAAACCAGACACCGTTCAACGCGGAGTAGAAAACGTTCGGGAGTGATCGCCAGGGTTGGGCATTTTGTCTGGCAGATCCGGCAATCCCTGCACCTTTTCATCATGACTGATTCCCGCCACTCATCTTTATTAAAAGGTAAATCAGAATAAAATACTATGAGTTGATAAAAGCTACCCATGCCGCGAATATAGGTTATATTATTACGTCCATATTCCGCCAGTCCGCTGCGTACCGCAAGCAGCTTATCAGGCAATCTTGCTGAGGAGGTATGATAGCCTTTTGACCCAAGCCATTCTGATAAAAGAGAAGTAATCTCTTTATCAACCTCCCGGTACCTCACATAGGTAGGAGGAATAGTTAATGCCAGGGTGCGCTCATTCAGGGTAAAAAACACCCTGGTCTGGGGCCGCGGGACTGCCACTATAATCATAGAGGCAGCCGAAGGGAGGTCATCCGGCGGGTTGAATGAAAAAAAAGTAAGCGCTTCCTGATAGAATTCCTCATTAAACAGCCCTTGATCATGACGGGTTTTGATTTCATTCTTCAGATCATAAAGATGTTCTATTGAAACAATTCTTCCTTCAAACCCGTATTCTTCCAGGGCAGAGTAAAACTCTTTAATGACTTTTTCCATCTTTGTTAAACACCTCCCGGAAATCTCCCTTTATCCACCTCCTTTACGTGTTCCCTGTACTCCTCCCGCCTGAATCTTTTGCAGGCTCTGTTGATCCTGCCGGGTCCTTTCATCTATTGAAGACTGCAAACTGCAGACCCTTTTCGGAATCCGGGTGCCAATAGGATTTTCCTTTATACACACAATCTTATCAGTATTTTTCGGGTCGGCGTTATAGGCTTCAATCTCTTCATTTGTTAACTTTTTAAGGTTTACAACCTGATGGTTGGAGGCACAGCTTGAAAATATGAGATTTACTAACATAATAAATGCCAATATCACTATCTTCACAATATTCTCCTTTTTAATATTCCGATTATTTATTTTTTTTAAAACAGGTTTTATACCCTTCTTCATTTCTTAAACATCTTTATTATCCGATTTATATACTGCCTGAAAACCGGTATCATATGCTCTATATGTTGTCAAATCCATGTTCATGCATTCTATATAGTTTTAATATAATAAAGAAAATATATTTTAAAACATCAATCTAATACCTTGACATCAATAGCTTTTTTTGCCATATCTCTTATGCGCTAAACTGGAGCCGTAAAATTTATTCAGAGTTTACCTAAAATCTTAAAGTGAGGAGGAAAAAATGAAACAAAGATGGCTAAGGTTATTAATCTTTTTGACAGGCTTTGCCATGATTTTGGGCATTGGACAGGCGGTCTATTCAGAAGAAAAAACAGGGGAAGATTCAAAAGACAGAGAAGATGTTACTCTTGAAGAGATCGTTGTTACCGGGTCGCGTATAGCAAGAGAAAAAGGTTTTGGCCAGATAAGCCCGGTCGCGGTATTGGGCAAAGAGGATATTGCTTCTTATGGTCTCACACGTATTGAAGATG
This sequence comes from uncultured Desulfatiglans sp., assembly GCA_964610475.1. Taxonomy (GTDB): domain Bacteria; phylum Desulfobacterota; class DSM-4660; order Desulfatiglandales; family HGW-15; genus JAAZBV01. The sequence continues at coordinate 230 of CAZSZQ010000142.1, read as the reverse complement.
TCCTTAATACCATGCCTCAGCTTGAAGCAAGTCAACAGGCCTTTTATTCCAATGGTGCAACCGGAACAGCCGCCCTTGATCTCAGGGGACTCTCACCCGAAAGAACCCTGGTTCTGATGAATGGCCGCCGCATGCAGCCCGGAGGGACCAATACCCAGGTCGTTGATGTAAACCAGATTCCTGCCGCCATGGTGGAGCGTGTTGAGGTACTGACCGGCGGCGCTTCAGCC
>CAZSZQ010000141.1:0-9215 GCA_964610475.1 uncultured Desulfatiglans sp. | reverse complement strand
TGCATCGCCCACATAATCTTTTATTGTCCCTTTATGGTCGTTTACTATGATACTGAACCTCTTAAATACCTCCTTCATCAGTGCATAAACCTGATATGATTTTTCAGTCTCGGACATACTGGTAAATCCCCGGATATCAGCTACTACATTGGTCACAACCACCTCTTTAGGAGTAATGTTTGTACTCACTGCTGACCGGCCATTCACATCATAAGAAGAGAGGCTCCCCGGATATCTTACCATGATTGATGTTTCACCTATCCGGATTACATCTCCATCTGAAAGGTACTCTGTCGCCCCCCCGGCAATTCTGACCCCGTTAATCCAGGTGCCATTCTTGCTTATATCTTTGATCTTTAACCGTGAACCCATTAAGGTGATTTCGGCATGATCGCGTGAAACTGCTGAATGACTAACTATTATACGTCTTGCCTCGTCAATGCCCTTACATAAACGTCCGATAAAAACCCTGTCAGCAACCTCAAGACGACAGGTATTAAATTTTTCATCTGACCATTCAAGAAAAGGATGCGGCATAAATTTTACCTATACAAGTGAAGAAACCGTCGGCTCTGCCATGTGCTTCTAGTTTAATAATTCTGAATTGAGTTTATATGAATTCACGCTTAATTTCAAAAGTATATGGAGCAGTGCGTTTTATGTCAACAGGATATTTATTTAATTATGGCGCAAGGCTCAAGGCACAGGGTGCAAGAATAATAAAATTATTCTTCATGGGCGCCTGTGCCTGCCTGTGGGATGTACCAGATGGTATAAATTATGCCCAACCACAGAGGTTTACTCTTATAAATATTTTATCAATTTTATACAAATAAGTTTCTAATTGCGGGTAAAGCCTGCATTATAACCTGAACTTAAGCTCTTTTACATCGTTTATATCACCGGATCTTAAATCCCAATGAATTGTTAAGTAAAAAAACATTTTTTATTCTGATCCAGGGGAACAGGGAAAACAGCGAATTATTTTTTTCGAGGTTTGGGTGGTTGCCAGACTCTGATGCCGGGTAATTTATTAATTAAACTGTTCCTTTGTAAGGGCTTCAAAACGCCGCCCTGCATAGAATGCGAAGATGCCCCATACTATTATTACGATTAGTGCAAGTATAGACAGAAAACGGATCGGGATGGCAGTTAAGCCAAAGGTCATTAGGATTGCGGCACTCTTCCCTGTACGCTGAACAAACATGTTCGCAAATGCCCGCGCCTTGTATTTGATATCCGCAGACATGGGTAAAAAAAGCGTCTCCCTGGCGGTCTGGTTGATGGAGTATGAAAAGGCATTATCCGAGATGTACAAAAGAGAGGATGTCCAGAGAACCGGAATCACAAAATAAACACCGCTCGCGACCGCCATGGCGACCGGCAGCACAAGAAGAGCAGTAGTAATGCCACTGGTGCGGATTACGAAAGATACCAGAAAGAGCTGTATGATCACGCTTATGATCCCCACTATGACTCCTATCTGACCGAAAAATGCCTGTGTGGCGCCGGTCCCCTCAAGGGCTTCGGCGGCAGTCTTATACTGGTAATCCATGATCTGTGAGACCAGCTCATAGAGGAATACAATCATGATAATCGATATCAGGTATCTCGATGAAAAAACCAGTCTGCCCCCCTCAACCGCTGCATTCATCCTCTTCATTTCACCCGGCAACTGCCCCTGACCTGTGCCCTGCCGTCCAATGGAGGCATCCTGTTTAGAGGCAATTGTTTCAATACGCCATATAATCAGTCCAATGATACATGTTACCACAGCACAACCGATAAGAAGTACGGAGGCGCCCAGTGGCCTGACAAGCGACCACACAAGGAGCCCTCCCACCAGGCCACCAATAACAGCCCCGCCTCCAATAAGGCCGTACAAACGTTTTGACTGCTCTGTCTGTGTCATCTCATTAAGGTATGCCCAGAAGGTTGTAACCCAGATTGTGGACCATGCATCACCGAAGAGGTAGAATGTCCATGTGGCAACATTGCCCGGTTGACCGGTTGTAAGTATGGAAGAAAACCCCAGCATGGCAAGTATGAAACCTGCCAGCAATACTGCAATCAGACGCAGGCTGCCCAGTCGGTTATAAAGGTATGTAAAGATGATCACTGCCAGAAGAGCCACGCCGATGTTGGCGAGCTTGGCATAGAGTTCAACCTTTGCACCAAGATTTTCTATAAATAATCCGCTCTTTAATGGCTTTAGAATCTGGAATACCAGGATAATCAAAAACCACATCATGAAAAAGAGGAAGACTGCCCCTGCCTCTTTTCTCTTAACATCCACGAACTGACGGACAAACCGCATCATAAGTATGACCTCCCTTTTGGTTGAGACCTGGCATTAGAGCACCCGCAGGGTTTAGTCGGCGAACATGTGATTAGTAATTAACGGATTTTAAATGAACAGTGACATAAAACGATTAAAACAAAACAAAGTCAAGGGGAATTCTGTCATCTGATGTATCAGTTTTTTCTTGACAAGGTCATAAAATTTAATGATCCTTCTCATTATTGCATTCCTTATCTTCAGGGCAACCGGTATTCCATTGATATTAGAAAAACCTCACTCCTAAAGGAGGAAAACATGAGAGCGATAACCAGAATTTCGGCAATTATTCTTATTTCGCTTTTAATCATACAGGGCGGTTATGCTGATGATCCGGATAAATGGCAAAAGGCTACGCCGCAAAAAATCGATTATGGTCCGGATCATATCTGGATCGGCGATGACGGTAAACCACTGCCCTTCAATACGCTGGATGATATCATGGCATTTTTATCAATCGCCGAACCGGTTCAGACAGAAATCCTTCGCGTAGGTGTCAATCGCCCCAAAAAAATGCTTCTTAACAAGGATGGAGTGGAGGCCAATACGATTTTTCGTCATGAAAGCACGGTTGATAACTCACCTTCACCCAGTGTCGGCACTGCAAAAGGATCCAGGTATTTTCGTGACTGCTGCAAAAGTGAAATAGCGGCCTATGAGATGAATCGAATACTTGGGCTTAACAATATGCCGCCAACTGTATTCAGGACCATAAACAGAAGAAAGGGCTCACTACAGTTGTGGGCAGAGCAAACCATGACAGACAAGAAGCGAAAAAAGGAAAAGATACAGCCACCGGATAAAGCTTCATGGAACAGGCAGATGTGGGATATGCGGGTTTTTGATAATCTCATAAATAATAATGACCGTAATCAGGACAATATGCTGATTGACTCAAACTGGAGGCTGATTTTGATTGATCATACACGTTCCTTTTCCAGGGACGTTACTCTTCCTAACCCTGAAAATGTGACACATTGCTCAAGAGGGCTCTGGTACAATTTGAACCACCTTGATGAGAAGGAGATTCAAAGCCTTCTTGAGCCTTATTTAAATAAACTGGAAATGGAGGCTTTTTTCAAGCGCAGGGCCAAACTCATTGAGCTGATTCAAAATCTTATAAATAATAAAGGCGAGGAGAAGGTGCTTTTCTAATCGAGGAATATTCACCACGAAGAGCGCGAAGAACACGAAGTTTAATAGCTTTTTTTGTTTTTCTTCGTGTACTTTGTGGTTAGCTATAACGATTTATGTCATATATCATTACATAACAAAATTTACGCCTCAGAGTACTTTGCCTCGGAATATTTATCAGTAAGTCTTCTGGAACGATCATTCAGCTTTCTCATGATGCTCCTTCGCACCTCCTTGTGATCCATCATGATATCAAGAAAATTTTCCTGATTGATCCTTAGAAGAAGGGTTTCGTCAAGGGCGGTGGCATCTGCCGATCTTGGGCTGTCATCAAGAAGCGCCATCTCTCCGAAATAATCTCCCTTGCAGTGCCGGTTGAGCTCTGTTTTATCCAGATGAATGAGGATTTCTCCGGTCACGATTATGTAAAGATAATCCCCCTTATCTCCGCTTTTAAACAGAGCCTCTCCCTTTGTAAGACGCTCCTCTTCCATCACCTGTGCAACATGGTAGATCTCTTCACCCTGAACACCTTCAAACAGATTTGTGTCCCTTAAGATTATCGTCTTTTCAAGTATGGATAGCATATTTAACTCCTTTTCCGGTTTTTGGGACTGTGCCTCAAAAAATAGCGGCAGATCAATAAAGGCCTTACTATTCCTTTTAATATGTCTTGATATGATTTCATCATGGATTGTTTGATTTTTTATAGTTGACGAGTCAATTTGCTCCAATACCTTGCTACAGCATTGACTGATCGCATAATCCAACCCGATTATACGGTAATACTCATCTGATGACCGTATCAGCCGGATCAGTTCGAGATCAAGGTTATCCGGCAAATCACTAAAATAATGTTCACCCGCCATGCAGCGCTGTTCAATGGAAACATCCTGGAGCAGCGGAAGTACATAACCGCATACACTCCTGGTGAGGGTATTATCAAATATCTCTCTCAGGTTATCCGCCTGTGGGCCGTATTCATATTTTTCATGTTTAAAACAGGTTTCAATGGGGATTCCGGGTACAGGTAATACAAGCAGTTTAATGAGCATTGAGGTGCGTTTATCTATTTCGGATGTAAACAGATCAGAGAGAAGCAATCCTTCAGGCCCCTTAACCACCAACTCCATCATATGATAAAGTTCATAAATGCGTCTGGCAATATTACGGCTTTCTTCATCCAGTTGCTGTAATACCTCAACAGATAATGGCGTTTGTCTGGCAATTTTAAGCAAGGCATCAATGCTTTCCGACTGAATAACCAATAATCTGTGTTTCAACATTTGAACCAGTACTGATATTGATCGGGGATACGGATAATCCTTCAGCGTGCGGGTTATTTGAACCTTATGATCCGTATCTGTTCCATCCCGGATAAGCATTTTAGCCATGGCATCAATCACTTCGCCTGAAGGATATACCTCAAGTGCTTTTCGTGCAGCAGATCGTGTTTGAGGATGTTTCAGACAATTAATAATAGATGGTATCAAGCTCACGTGATATCTGTGATGCGCAATATCCAATGCCGCATCGCAGACATGGACAGAATCACTTACGCAGTACCCCTGAAGCTGAGTGCCTGTAAGATATTCAGGGATATAATGCAGCATCCTCAAGGTGATGGCCTTAAGGTTGTCATCTTCACTGTATAGCATGCGTTCAATGGCCAATCGCGCAGCATCACAGTTATCTTTGTTCATCATAAGGAGGGCTGTTGCAGCGGCAGCGCATACCCCTGCATTCTCCGGTTTGGTATCTTCAAGGATATGGTTCAGGGTCGGTATCATTTCGTTCATTTGGCGTTTACCGGCAATTATCAGGGCATCTGAGGTAAGATCTCCATGCTCTTCAATTGTCTTTCGGATATCTGCATTTGGTAAAATATCCGGGTATTCAGCCATCATGGAAAGTATCTTTGCCTGTACAGAAGGGGATCCATTTTTAAAGAGTTTTCTCAAAGCATTAGCCCATGGGGCAAGGGGAAGATCCGAGATCAATTCCAGCGCAAAAACCTGTTTTGCCTCTTCGTTGCTGTTAAGGGCTTCTTCTATGGTCCTGACGATGTCACTATCAGTTATATCGATCCTCATTTGTTTGAAATCGAGCTGGCGTTTCTCAATGGCGGATGCCAATGCTGATATATATCCTTTTTTCAGGTGAAATGTAGTCAAAAACCATATGCCGAGTGAGATAAGTACCACCAGACTCAAAAGCTGCATGAGAAGCGGATAGGGCAATGGCCAAACCCTGACAAGTGCATAGATAAATATACCTGTGAGCCCCTGCATGCCTGTTTTGATCGTATCATCTATGAAAAGTTTTTTTCTCTGCTTTTGATCAGGAGAGACAGGGACCCAGAGCAGATCAAAGGAAGTCTTATTAAGTGAAAATTTTGTTACCTGCTCTGATACTCTACCGATCATGGCGCTTAGAAATGATGGGTTAAACAGGATGGCGATAGCGCCTATTCCTAATCCAGTGGGTAAAATACGCATTGCTGACAATATGCCAAACCTGGTGAGTATCCATCTTGTAAGTATGATCTGTGTAAAAAGGGCAATAAAACCTGTTACCGAATAAAATGCGCCAAAAAAGCTTGCGAGTCTTTCTTCGGATGGAAATGCGTGTTTGGAAAAGATCAAAAACTGGTACTCGATTATCACAGTTGCCACGGCCGCAGCGCCAGTGGCCAGTGCAAGCATTTTCAGGTAGCCGTCAAGAGAACCGTTGCTTTTCGATTTCCCTGTTTCAGGTTGCCTGTTATTGCCTGTTTGATTCCGGTAAATGTATGGTCCGGCTATCCAGGCCATAAGAACGCAGCAAAGGATGAATCCTGATGTCAAGGTCAGGAGGCAGTCCGATCCGAATTGACCAACAAACGGGTGAATGCCAGCCCCTATTACAATTCTGGCTATCGGGCTGCCGCACAGTATGGATCCGAACAGACGCCTGGCCTGACGGGAGTTGAACACCATGCCCGCATAGATAACGAATTGAAAATTGATGACAATGGTGATCACATCGATCCACACATACAGAAATGGTATCATCATGCCGTTCAGATTGGTCTGGATAACCATCAGGCTGGCTGCAAAAAATAGACCGCTTAAGGCAATGGTAAAGAAAAAATTTCGTACAAGGTCTATGCGTTTTGATGCAAAATAATTAATTATGGCTATGATGGCAACAGCGCCGGCTGCGATGAGAAACATCAGCGGAAGATAGGTGATATCAAACCTGCTGAGAAAATAGGCGTCCCTCGCTGTCTTGCCTGCTGTGATTGTTGCGCCAAAGAAAAAGAAATAGGCAAACAGGATTGCAGTGGGTTTACCTTCACCCGCTTTAATATCAAGGAGTTTGCGGAGATGTTTCATTGAGATGCTGTATTAGATGATAAATGTTCATAAATCTGTAACCTTAAGTATTTAATGTCCTTAAAGTAATAATATGTTGATGTATCTCCTATGGCTATTTTAAAGTTAACATTAAAATGGACAAGGCTATTTTAAAGTAGACTATAAAATGGCCATGTATATGTGAACCCAGGATATAATACAGTTGAGGTCATTATTAACCAATTCCTACATATAAGATGAGTTGTTAGATGAGCCTTATTCCTGTTTCTAAAATTTCTTTTGCCAGGGGATTTTGTAGATCAAAATCTTTTGGGGAAAAAGGAAGTACTTCGATTTCACTACTCACAGATAGTGTGATCTTTCTTATTTTATCCTTATCCTCTGTACGGTTTCCTACAAATATTTCAGAAACCAATGCAATATCAATATCACTCCATTCCTTATAACTTCCTCTTGCATAGCTGCCAAAAAGTATTGCTTCCTTGATTGGAATATTACCCTGGTTTAATGCCAGCAGATAATCTTCGATCGTCTTTTTTACTTTAACAGGGAGTTTAACCATGTATAAAGCTCCTTTATATGTTCCTATTTGGTCATTTACATGTCATATGATAATGTACAACATATATTATTAATAAAAATCTACTTTATTTTATTTAAAATTACCATAAAAACTTAATCCTAACCTCGTTGAGGGATGTCAATGCTTTAAGAATTCTGTTCTGGCATTGAGCAGACCTATTAGTATGGATATATCACTCACACTCAAAATCATTATCGCCAACAGGCTTGCAGAAATCACCCCAGTTTCCGGATTTGCGCCAGTAATCCACCAGGCCTTTTTCCCGGACAAAATCCTTGAACCCAGGTAACCGGCGCATTCCTTTATGAATCGGCCGCCACATCGTAAAAATAGGGAATCCGATTTCCTTATACATCTGAAGAGCAAGTTCATGATCACCAAAGTATGACGCCCACACTGCAAATCCTGTAAAATACATGAAATTTTTATAAGCCGGATTATTTGATTGACGTCTTACTGCAGCCAGGGCTTCTTCTGGCTTATCCAGAAGGTCGTGTATGTGCATGTCCTGATCCCCGGTTAGCGGCAAATATTCATCGATTAACTTGCGATTGTTCATCTCCAATGCCAGTACCAAAAGACCGATGTTATAAACTTCAGGCTCTTTGGTCAGTTCTTTTGCCTTTTTTAACGCTTTAGAAGATGCGTCGAAATTTCCGAGCAGGTCATAGGCAATTCCTAGACTATTATAGGCGCCAACCAGCAACGGGTCAGACTGCCTGTATCGCTCTAAATAGACTATAGCCTCGGTGGGACGACCCACTCTATTAAGAAAGCCTCCATAACCTCCATATAAATCATAGTTCGTCGGGTTTAATGCGAGGGCTTTTTTATATAACCGCTCAACTTCCACCATGTCGCCGCTTCGTGAAGCTTTCATTCCAAGAGCTAAATCACTCTCAGGAATGAGTTCAACTACACGTGAATTAGCTGTTATTGCTTTTTGTTGGAACTCCTCACCCTTTTCCGGAATCCATACAACTGAATTATTGTAAGCATCAGACAGGCAACTCCAGCCAATTGCAAAGTTAGGATCTATTGCAACTGCCTTTTCCAGTTGTTCAATCGCCCTAGTCATATTCTCATGCCCAAGTTGCCGATAATAGGAAAGGCCGGCAAGGTAGGCATCATAGGCCGCAATATTTTTTGTCATGCCGGGCGCGCGACCCAGTTCTCCCACACCCAGGGTGATCTGTAAGGCATCTGCAATAGATTCTGCAATATCATCCTGAACATCGAAGATGTCCTTAAGTTCACGGTCATAGGTTTTTGACCAGATATGTGCATCTTTCTGTGTATTGATAAGCTGCGCAGTTATACGAACCTGTTCACCAGCCTTACGTACACTTCCTTCCAAAATATATACAACATTCAGCATCTTACTGATGGTGGGCAGAGACTCGTTTTTGCCTTTAAAATAAAAGGACGATGTGCGTCCGCGTACTTCCAGCTCGGATATCCGGGTAAGGTCATTCAACAGCTCTTCCGCAATACCGTCTGCAAAATACTCCTGATCTTTTTCAGGGGAAAGATTTTCAAACGGCAGGACAGCTATGGTTTTGGGGGTTCCCTTTAAATCGACTGCAGCAGTTTTTTGTCCAGCCGTTGGAGAAGTCAGTAATGTCTTTTGAAAGTTGTGAGAATATATCATCCATCCTGCTATTCCTGCTGCTAATATGATAACAATAACTGCAAAGGTTACTACTAAAGGTGTTCGCTTTGCCGAAGACTTCTTTTCGCCTATTACCTTTCCGGCAGACTTTGAATCGGTCAGAACCCGGTATACCCTGACCGGAACTGT
>CAZSZQ010000140.1:0-9243 GCA_964610475.1 uncultured Desulfatiglans sp. | reverse complement strand
TGTGCTTCGGGTATGAGTCTGAATCTTTCCACGGATATCTTATTCCCTCTCAGGGTTTATTCTTACATGTTTGACTGTGTTGGATATTATCTTAACATCAAAATCAGAAGCACCAGGCTGTTTTTTAATAAGAACATCCTCTCCGTCATCTCTTTCAACATGAAATGCCTCTTTTGGCAACTGATCCTTAAGGGTTCTGGCAACTGTTTTTGCTACATTATTTTCCGAGGTCCCGTTTTCTATTTTTGTGGATATTAAAAATTTCTGCCCGGCAAGCAGCATCAATTCAATCACTATTTCTCCATCAGAACAGGCATTCCCACTAAATTCAAGTCGCCATTTATTGGATGGGTTTGCTGTTGTGATACTGCATATAAAAAACAGGGCAATAAAACAGTACAATGCTATTTTGTTCTTCACTTGTTGCTCCTTCATTTATAAAAGTTATTTTTCACTCACATCTCATTTTCTATAGGAAGATACATAAAAAGCAATTTTCTTTCCGCTGTATAAAAGATGCAGCAGGTTTTCCTGCGATTTGAGGTCATTAAAATGAGATCCCAAATCAGATACATCTGTGTTATATGTCTTTAAACGTGTGTTAAAATATAGGCTCAAGATATATGAAAATCAATAGCCAACATTATATATTACTATTGGTTTCGTTTGATAAATAACCCAATGTGTCGACTGTAGGGTTATTATGGATAATATAGAAGGGAATTTTAAAATAGACTGAAAGGGCCTTTTCAGGTAATCAGATTGTACCATTTTGATGTCATAATTATCGGTGCAGGGGCATCAGGGCTTATGTGCGCTGCCACCGCAGGTAAACGAGACCTGCGGGTTCTTGTGCTGGATAAGGGCAAGAGGCCTGGCAGAAAGATCATTGTCTCTGGCGGTGGCAAATGCAATTTCACAAACCTTTATGTGGATTCAGGGTGCTATGTTTCTACGAATCCCCATTTCTGCAATTCAGCCTTAAAAAGGTATACCCAGCATGATTTTATAAGCCTTGTAAAGAGGTACAATATCCCGTTTGAGGAGAGGGAGGAGGTGCAGTTATTCTGTCTCAATTCCTCAGAGGATATTTTGAAGATGCTGCTTACTGAGTGTGAAGAGGAAGGGGTAAAGATCATAACAGGTTGTGAAGTAAAATCTGTTGCAGCAGATAATAATGAAGAGAGCACAATAAGATATTCCATCACCACTGATAAAGGAACATTTTATGCGACCTCTCTCGTTATTGCAACCGGAGGCGTCTCCATACCTAATCTCGGCGCAACAGGGTTCGGTTATGAGATAGCCAAACAGTTTGGCCTCTCTGTTTTACCTGTAAGGGCCGGTCTTGTTCCCTTCAGATTTACTGGCAAATATAATAAGGTGTTTGAAAGGCTTTCCGGCATCGCAATCGATGCAACCTTAAGCACGAGTATAAAGACATTCAGGGGAAAGGTGCTCTTTACCCACAGGGGCATAAGCGGGCCCGTGGCATTGCAGTTATCTAACTACTGGAATACTGGTGACTCCATTAGCCTTAACCTGTTCCCTGATATGAATATTGAAGCATGGCTAAAGGAGCAGAAACAGAAGCGGCCAAAGTCTCTTCTGCACAACCTTTTATCGCAACATCTGCCGAAAAACCTTGTTCATGAATTGCAGGGGTTATCATGGCTGCACCTGGCAGATAAATACATTACAGATATACCTGACAGAGAGCTGAAACTTGTTGCTGATACACTCACCAAATGGGAACTTAAACCTTCCGGTACAGAAGGCTTTCGCACGGCAGAGATAACCCTTGGTGGTGTTGACACAGCGGAGCTATCCTCAAAGACCATGGAGAGTAAAAAACAGCCGGGATTATTTTTTATTGGGGAGGTGGTGGATGTTACAGGTCACCTGGGCGGATACAATTTACAGTGGGCATGGTCTTCCGGTCATGCAGCGGGAGAAGCGGTTTAGGCATATATTTCACCACAGAGAGCACGGAGGACACGGAGAAAACTTTTTATTATTAGCGACAGGCTCAAATTGAACCGCAAAGACGCAAAGGGCGCTAAGAAAAACAAAAATAATTATAGAATCGGAGAATCAATCCCCCGCGTCATTTCCGACTTGCCTATCGGCCGCAGCCTTGTCAGAGGTTATGTAAAACAGGGTATCTCAAAATATCAATTGAGCACTGATAAGCAGCGATACTAAGACAGTTAAAGGCCTTTATCTGTAATCGCCTTTTTGTTTTAGTAAGAGATTAACTGTTATGGTATAAGAAAGGAAAGTGAAAAGGATTAAGGTAGTGTCGGGTTGCTTCGCTTAACCTGACCTACATGATGTATTCAATTTTTCTGATTAACCGGGTTATAAAAACAGGCCGTAGGCTTATAACCCTTTCTCAACACATATCTCAAGGATCACCTTTATGTGCTTTTCCATGGTTTCTGCGGCTAGCTTTGGATCACGATTTTCTATTGCCCTGAATATGGTTATGTGCTGGTCAAACGTCATCTCATCAAGCTTTTCATCCTTGATCAGGGTCGGGAATGCAAGGTTCATCCCATAGTATAGGACATCATAAAAACTCTTCATGAGGTGCACCTGCACTATATTCTTTGTTGCATAGGCAATATTCATATGAAAACTGAGTTCGTTATCAAGGTCTCTTACATAACTGTCTTTTGCTTCAAGCAGCCTGTTCAGGCTTTGTTCGATGATCCTTATATCCTGTTCCGTTGCCCTTCTTGCTGCAAGTGCAGCGCTGTTTGACTCAAGAGCCATCCTTACCTCAAGTAGATCAACAATGGTAAAATCCTGACCGTTAAGCAACTGGAGAAGGGGTTTTTTACTTTTTCTCGTATCTTCTCCCAGGACATATGTCCCAACCCCTCTGCGGCTTTCTATCAATCCCTGTTCCGTGAGTTTTTGTATGGCCTCTCTTACAGTGGGCCTGCCGACATTCAGGGTCTGAGCCATCTCCCTTTCGGACATGAGTTTTTCGCCTGCCCTGAGCTCTCCCCTGTAGATCATGTCCCTTAACTGCTCATAGACCCTGTCGGATATTTTGACTGACTTTATTGGTTTAAGCATATTTATCCAGTGATTTTAGTAATAGGATCAAACTGGTAATACCACGTTACCAATTTTAGGTCAATAAAAATATACCGTTATAAAAATTGATGTCTTTTATCCTAATTTATATAATTTCTTGACTAATCAACCACAGACCGGTATGATTCTGATATTTTATGTAATCTTACCGCATTACCACAAACGGCAAAAGCTGTAAGGATTATTGCGAATTCCCATCTGAAAGAGTTTTATCATGGAGGATTGATATGAGCGCCAATGAAATGAAAACCATGTGTACTGATGAGGCCGGAAAAGAGGTTGTACTCCAGGGGAACATTGCATTTGCAGTCGGATGTGTAAGATCAGGCATTCACGGTGCTGACGGATACCCCGGAACCCCGAGTACAGAGGTAATAGACAGGGGACTGAGCCAGGTTCAGGACATGATTCATGTCGGATGGTCTGTTAATGAGGCAGTGGCGGCAGGTGTTGGTTTTGGTTATACACTGGCTGGTGCCGATGCTGTAGTTACAATGAAGATACCGGGTCTTTTTCAGGCAGGTGATCTGTTCACCAGTGCCTCTTTTTTCTATGATAAAAGAGGTGCCCTTATCTATTTTATTGCAAGTGACTTCACCCCAAGCTCAACTCAGCACCTTGTTGACCCAAGATATCTCTTTAAGACCTGCATGGTCCCGGTTATTGAACCAAGAACCCATCAGGAGATGATGGATGCACCCGGTCTGGCAGCAGAGATCGGTAGAAAATACAATACCCCTGTTGTTATTCTGGCGAGTGGCGGCCTTTGTCACAGCGAAGGTCTTGTGAGACTGAACGAAATAAAAAAACGTAATCTCCTTGATATCCCGAAGGAGATGGCAAGGTTCAATCTCCTTCCATCCATGGCAAGGGAAAATTACGACTCTGTCATGGATAACAGGATGCCTGCCCTTGAAGAGATGGTGGAAAATTCGTCCATGATCGATTGGTCAAAGGCAGGCGCAAAAAGAGGCGTTGTTACATATGGCGTTAACACTGCCTATGTGAAAGAGGCAAGGGATTTTTATCATGCTGATTTGGATATCTTTTCCATCCCGATGACCAATCCCCTCCCAATGAAAAGGATCAGGGAATTTTATGATTCAATTGATGGAGATGTGTATGTAATTGAAGACGGATATACATACCTTCAGGAGGCAATGGAAAGAGAAGGTATGAAGGTGATCGGCAAGAAAAAATATAGTAATATCACTGAATGGTCTCCAATGCTGATTGCCGAAAAAATGGGTTTTGAGATAGTGCATAAAGAGGTAAAGATCAAACCTGTTCCAAGGCCTCCCATGATCTGCGCAGGGTGCCCATATACTCTCTTTGCAGGCGTGATCTCCAGGATGAGAAAACGGGGCAGGATAGAAAATGTATTTGGTGATATAGGCTGTAATGCACTTCTTTATTTTATGAATGCCCTTGAGACCGGCGTTGCCATGGGAGCAAGTGACAGCCAGAGACAGGGGTTTGTTACTGCCCGGCCCGATAAGACAGCTAAATGCATAAGCATTATAGGTGATGGCACAGAATGTCACTCAGGCATGGCTGCTACACGTAATGCCGTATATAGAAAGATCCCGGGGGTAAAGGTGGTGCTTGATAATTACTGGACTGCCATGACAGGAGGCCAACCCTCGCCCAGTTCACCAGTAAACCTTGCAGGTGAAGAGAGTACCTTTAATCTTGTAAAGGGGCTTGAAGGAAACGGCAACAGGGTGCTTGTTGCAAATGCATATGACAAAAAAGAGATCCAGCAGATTATGAAAGATGCCCTTATTTATGCAGAAAAGGGCGAGTTTGTTGTGGTCGTGGTAAGGGGCTGCTGTGTGAAACAGCAGCCGAATTCTAAAAAGGGGATACGCCTTAAGATCAACCATGAGAAATGTGAAAAGTGCCATACATGCCTTATGTGTTCAGGTATAGAAAAAGGCGCGGATGGATTTCCCATGTATAACAACCTCTGTTCAGGCTGTGCAGGTGAGAATCCGGCTTGTCTTCAGATGTGCCCGTTTGACGCCATAGAATTTCTGGCAGATGATGAAAAGATATCAGCAGCATCAGGCAGGTTTCCTGAACCCCCTGAACTTAATATCCCCAAATATGACCGCGCGGATTTTCCTGACAGACTTTCACTTGCAATAAGGGGTGTTGGCGGACAGGGCAACCTGTTCTTCGGCAGGGTCATGACCCAGCTTGCCTTTTTAGCAGGTTACTCAAAGACCAATATAGTAAAGGGTGAAACCCACGGCATGGCACAGATGGGCGGCCCTGTTATAAGCACATTTTCGTGCGGCAATGTCCACAGTCCTGTTCTGTTTCCCGGAAGTGCTGACTGCGTTATCACCATGGAGGTTAGCGAACTCCTGAGACCCGGGTTCCTTGAAATGCTTCGGGAAGGGGCAACCATACTTATATCAAAAACAAAGGTAGTGCCTCCTGTAATTACCCGTGAACAATATCCCTCTGATGCTGATATTGCCAAGGCAGTCGAAGGCTTCAAGGTTGTTGAGGTTGATATACTGGCGAAGGCATTGGAGCTTGGCGACCCGACCGGAAGGATAGCAAATGTTGTAATGATAGGCGTGTTGAGCAAACTCCCTCCATTTGATAAATTCCCGGTTGAACTATGGCTCACGGCCGTAAAAAGCATATCCCCAAAACCTGCCATATGGGCTGGCAATTATACTGCGTTTATGGCAGGAAGGAATCTATGATGACAGATAATCTATACAGGCTGCTCTTCAACCCTGAAAGCATCGCCGTAGTGGGCGCAAGCAATGAGAAACTTAAGACCGGAGGAAGGGTAACTGATAATATAAAATCCAATGGTTATAAAGGTAAACTCTGGGCGATCAACCCCAAATCCCCGGATGTAATGGGGCTGCCCACATTTAAAAGCATAGCTGATTTACCGGCAGCCCCTGATCTCGCTTATATAGCCATCCCCGCCCCGTTTGTAAGGGACGCGCTTTCCGAGTTGGCTTTAAAAGGGACAAAGGCGGTTATAATACTCACTGCAGGGTTTGGCGAAAAGGACCAGAAGGGGAAGGAAGAGGAGGAGAGGTTTCTTGAGATAGCTAAAAAAAATAACATGACCCTTATCGGCCCGAACTGTTCCGGGTTTTTAACCACATGTTATTCAGGAAAATTTGCGGGCCTGATTCCGAAACTGAAAAAGGGGCAGATAGATATAATAAGCGGTTCTGGCGCTACAGTGGACTATATCATGGAGCAGGCCACAATGAGAGGTCTTTCATTCAGCAATGTAGTTAATATGGGTAACTCCATACAGATTGGTGTTGAAGATATACTTGAGCTTGTTGATGAAAACTTTGGTCCCGAAAACTCTAACCTGATCCTCATGTATATGGAATCAGTCAAAAAACCTCAAAAGCTTCTTAAACATGCCAGGAGCCTCACCGGAAAAGGCTGTACCATTATCGGTATTAAATCAGGCGTTACTGCTGCGGGTAAAAGGGCGGCTGCAAGCCATACAGGCGCCATGGCATCACCTGATACTGCCGTTCAGGCCCTGTTTGACAAGGCAGGGATAGTAAGGGTAGAGAGTAAGGCCGACCTGATAGAAATCGCATGCGCCTTTACCGCCATCAAAGGTCTTATAAAAATATACAGGGTATGTATAGTCACCGATGCAGGCGGCCCCGGCGTTATGCTCTCTGATGAACTTGGCAGACAGGGGCTTATACAGCCGGTCTTGAGTGAAACAACACAGAAAAAACTCTCAGAGGTTCTTCCTCCTGAGGCAGCAATCGGAAACCCGATTGATACGCTCCCAAGCCGAACGCCTGAACAGTTTGATAAGATATTCAGGATACTGGATGAGACAGAAAAGGAAAACATAGATGTTATCTTTGCCATAACCGGTAACTCAGGCATGACCGATAACTGGAAGCTGTATGAATCCATTATGAATGGAATGGACACCTGCACTATTCCCATAATCCCCATATTCAGTTCTGCCAATACATGCAGAGATATGCTGGCCAGGATTAGGGAATCAGGGAGGATTCTATTCCCTGATGAAGTGCCTGTTGGCAAGGCGCTCGGAAGGCTGAGCCGAAAGCCTCTTCTTTCGGAACCGATGACATTGCCGCAGGATTTTGACAGGGATAAGATAGAGAGAATTCTGAAAGGCCAGGGTGAACAGCTTGATCCTGAGGCTGTTAAGGAGATATTGGCGGCTTCCGGATTAAGGCTTCCATTCCAGAAAGATGTTTTTGATAAGGCCGACCTTGCCGCAGTATGTAAAAAAGCAGGGTATCCACTTGTAATGAAGGTTATCGGCCCGCTCCACAAAAGCGATGTTGGCGGCGTAAAGACAGGCATTCCGAATCTTGAAAAAGCTGAAGCCTCATGGGATGAGCTCATTAAGATAAAGGATGCAAAAGGTGTCCTTATACAGCAGATGATAGAGGGGATTGAAGTAATCCTCGGCGCAAAAAAGGAAGAGATGTTCGGTCACCTGATCATGTTCGGTCTTGGGGGTATCTATACCGAAGCCCTCAGGGATGTAAGTTTTGCCCTTGCGCCTCTTGGTCTGGAAGAAGTATTAAGCATGATCAGTAAGATTAAGGCGCTTCCCATACTCAAAGGCATACGCGGTCAAAGAGGCATTTCGCTCGATGTTCTGGCAGATTACCTTACGCGCCTTAGCCTTCTTGTTTATAACTTTCCTCAGATCGAAGAGATCGACCTGAATCCTGTAAAGGGTTATGAAAGAGATCTCTATGTTGTTGATTCAAGGATTGTTCAGAAGAGGTAATTGATAAATAAATAACTGTTCCGTCTGCCTGCGGAATAGTTATTTTTCATGTAGATATTCTATAAGAGCAGCCATTGCAGTCGTTTCATTTTTACCGGATAATTCTCTCCGGAGCCTCACCATCTCTTCATATTCATCGGTATCGAGCAGAAGATGTTCTTTCCGGGTGCCAGATTGAATGATATCGATTGCAGGCCATAATCTTTGTTCAGCACACCTTTGGCTGAGTACAAGGTCCATGTTTCCGGTGCCTATGAACTCCTGATAGATTATATCGTCCATTCTGCTTCCAGTATCTATCAGAATTGTGGCGAGTATTGTCAATGACCCTCCGTTATCTATATTACGTGCGGCACCGAAGATCCTCCTGGGCATTTCCATGGTATTTGCGCCCAGACCGCCGGTCAGGGTTTTGCCGTGACTTCGTGTCTCCGCATTAAAGGCGCGTGATAAACGGGTCAGGGAATCGATAAACACAACTGCATCAACGCCTGTTTCAGCCAACCGGATTGCGGCATTAATTGTCATTCTGGTTATTCGCAGATGTTGAGTAATACTCTGATCGGCAGAGGAATAGAGCACATAAGCATGTTCAAGCGCCCTTCTGAAATCGGTAACCTCCTCCGGTCTTTCATCAACGAGCAGCACAAAGACAACCACTTCAGGGTGATTGGCTATAATAGAATTGGCCATGTGTTTCAGAATCGTTGTTTTACCTGATTTTGGGGGCGCAATGATCAAACCGCGCTGCCCCCTTCCAATGGGAACGATTATATCCAGGGCCTTTCCCATGATATCATCAGGACCCTGGGCGAGTTTAAGTCTTTCAGACGGACTGATACTGACTACACTGTTCAAGGATTTTACTTTAGAATACTCTTCCAATGGTCTTTGATTTATTTTATCTATTTCATGTAGCTTCAGATTTTTGTTTTTACCATCACCCTTAACCCCGAAGCCTTCAATAAAAACGCCTTCCTGGATGTTGTATTTTTTTATCAGGTCGGAAGGAACAAAAATGTCTTCAGGTCCCGGCTGAAAATTCCTCTTTATTGACCTTAAAAAGCCAAAATTCTTATCCTGTATTTCAAGATGGCCTTCTACTGGTTTCGACATTTGACTCCTATTTTTTAACCGAAAATCATTTAACCACGTAGCGGAGATATAATAATAGCATCAGAAGTACAATATAAAATCAGCCTGCTCACGGCGTGATAATAACAACAGCGGTATCATGAAACCCTGGCAGATTTTACAAGGCAGGGTTGTCTGGTAGTAATGATACAAGTCTCGTTGATGCATATGATCCTGCCGGAAGGTTTTAACCCAGATTTTGCAGTAGC
>CAZSZQ010000139.1:0-9317 GCA_964610475.1 uncultured Desulfatiglans sp. | reverse complement strand
TGTCAGGTTTTTTCAAAAGGAGCCTGCACAGGGCAACACGGCGTCTTTCACCGCCGGAGAGCACCTTTACAGGCGTATTACCCTCCGGGCAGCGGAGCGCATCCATTGCCATCTCAAGCCGTGAGTCAATGTCCCAGGCATCAAGTGCATCTATCTTTTCCTGTACCTTACCCTGTCTTTCAATAAGGTCATTCATCTCATCATCAGACATGGGTTCTGCAAATTTTTCATTTATTTTATTAAACTCCTTTAACAGGTCAACTGCCTCCTGGAGCCCCTCTTCAACAACCTCTCTAACTGTCTTTGAATCATCAAGATGGGGTTCCTGCTCAAGTAACCCGATAGTAAGGCCCGGTGATATGGTCGTTTCACCATTAAACTCCTTGTCCACACCTGCAAAGATCCTTAAGAGGCTGCTCTTCCCTGACCCGTTAAGACCCAGCACGCCTATCTTGGCCCCGTAAAAATAGGAAATGGAGATATCCTTTAATACAGGTTTTTTGTCATAGAATTTACTCACCTTCATCATTGAATAGATGATTTTATTTGCTTCCTGGCTCATGTATTTATGTTTCCTCCTTCATGAGTTTTCTTATTAAATAATTTTCCTTCCCGGTTTCTATATTTGTCCAGTTCTCCCTTCATGGACTTAATAATAGTCGTGAGTACTGCCACATCATCAATTAGTCCCACAAAGGGTATAAAATCAGGGATGAAGTCTGTAGGTATTATAAAATAGATAAGTCCTCCTGCAATAATGCCTATGTTAACAGGATGCAGTTTATAATTGCCTTTGACAGCATCCTTTGTCATATAGTAAAGGTCCTTAACATCATTCAGGATGCTTTTTACTGGGCCTGACGCCCTCCTGATTTTATCGCCGAATATATCATCATTAACATACTGGCCAAAATCCCTGTTCTTGGAAAAGCGTAAAATCCTGTCATAGTGCCCCCGTTGCCTTGTGTCAGACAGAACGCCATAGGCAATGTTAAGGTTTTTTGTCATTTCCTCGGCCTGATCTCTTCGGTCAGGGTTTTTATCAGGATGCCATTCCATGAGCTTTTGTCTGTATGCCCGCTTTATCTCATCGGATTCTGCTTTCTGATCTATTTCAAACAGTTCGTAATAGTTCATAATTATTAAATAAACTTAAGATTAATAACTTTGTTTTATCCGCTGGAAACACCAAAAATCAGCCCGGAGCTTATTTTACTTTGGGTTTTATGTCCACAAAATTCAGGGTGCTTTTACTGCAAAAAATTAAAAATGTCCTGCCGTTTAAAGGATATAAACCGCGAACCACACGAACGACACGAAAAAAGACTTTAAATTAATAAAACTTTCGCGCTGTTCGCGCCTTTTGCGGTTAAAATGAGTAAATGCTTATATAAAATACTTAACTTTAAGAAAAACTTATTTTATAATACCGGTCAAACGGATCGAAAATATATTCATATGGACCAATCTTACATGATTAAAAAAGTTGTTAAAAAAACCTATTTAAGTAAAGAAGGTTCCGTCAAGGAAGATCTTAAATACTGGCTTGAAAAAGATCCTGGTGAAAGAATATCTGCAGTAGATTACTTGAGAATGCAAGCAAATGGAAATTCAGAAAGACTTCAAAGAATTGCTAGAGTTATTCAACGCTCATAATGTTGAGTATATGATTGTTGGTGGTTATGCCCTGGCATTTCATGGTGCTCCCAGGTATACCGGAGATATAGACCTATTCATAAAGCCTGATAAAGAAAACGCTCCAAGGGTTATGAATGCCCTTGATGAATTCGGTTTTGGTTCAGTGGGCATAGAGGCATCTGATTTAGAATACGAAAATAAAGTAATTCAGCTTGGGTCCCTCCGGTAAGAATCGATATTATCACTTCCATATCCGGTGTTACATGGAAAGATGCCTATTCATCAGGGCAACTCACAATCCTTGCCCCCTTGGGGGAGCAAGGCAAACTTATCCCCTTCTAGGGGTTAACACAATACCACCCCCTCTGGGGGTGGATTCTTTATTAGTCTCGCATATTTTATAAAGTGTAAGAAAAGCGGACTTTTACTGTGGTGTCTGATAATATTTATGTCAATTATCTGGGTATTCCTTTTTTCTCACCAAAAAGATAATTCTATGGAAACATCTGATTCTAACCCGGAACCACGCTTCGGAAAGCACCTTTAATAGCTATCATCGGTCTCATCATATTTAATATCATCCGTTTTGCCGGAAAATACGGTTTGTTTTCATGGCTGGGGACTGCCTTGTTTACTATTCTGATCTTATGTACTTTTGCAGCTTTTTAATTACAAAACGCCGTAAAAACAGGAAAAGCTCTTTATATTTCATAATCAACAACCCTCAACATTACTAAAAAAATTGAGAAAAAGGCTTTAAGAAGGAAGCTTTGAGTCTGCCGGCAAACGTATCAAGTTTTTAAAATTTACTTC
The DNA here is from genome assembly GCA_964610475.1 of uncultured Desulfatiglans sp. GTDB lineage: Bacteria > Desulfobacterota > DSM-4660 > Desulfatiglandales > HGW-15 > JAAZBV01. The sequence continues at coordinate 6,866 of CAZSZQ010000139.1, read as the reverse complement.
TGAATGAGCGGGTATATGTCAAAAAACACGGGTTAAATCAAAAGTGATCATCTGACACTGTTTTCTTGCCTTTTTAAATCAGGTTTGCTAAGAAAATACACTCATGAATATAGGGAACTGATTATTCAAGGATATTCAGATTGTCATGTATTGTCCCTTTTTAATCATTTTATTAATTAAAAATCAGGAGAATTAAAAATGAAATTACACAGGCTCATATTACTAACTTTATTGTTCTGTTTTATTTTTCCATTAATCTCAAATGCCGATCAGCTGGAAGATGCTAAGGTCGCACTTCAGAATGAAGATTTCATAAAGGCCTTTGAAATGCTTCAGCCTCTGGCCGAAGAGAACAATGCAGAGGCTCAGACCCTTCTGGGCGCCCTTTATGTAAACGGCCAGGGAGTTGAAATGGATGCCACCAAAGGCTTGTCACTAATGATGAAGGCGGCAAAACAGGGTTATGAACCAGCAAAGATTCACGCTTTCAAGTTGAATATTGATCTAGCAAACAGTGGCGATACAGCGGCAATGTATAATGTCGGTTTGATGTGTTTTAACGGCTGGGGAGGAGAACATGATAAAAACGTCTGTTTGGAATGGATGGAAACTGCCGGGAAGCTGGGGCATGAAAATTCATTAACAACACTGTCAAAGATATATAAGGAAGGTAAGTTCGGTATTACTCCTGATCAAGAGAAGGTAACCTACTGGAATAACCTGCATTCAGCATTTACTGCCGGTATTGACGGCAAATGGGAAGGATCAGTTTCAATGGGAGAGGGTGCCCCACCCATGGTTCGCACCTATGAATTTAAGAGAGAAGGCAATATCCTGACAGGAACAACCCTTGGATTTGGTAATAAGAAAATACCGATAACAGATGGCAAAATCGAGGGAAGCAATTTTTCCTTTATAGTAAAATCAGAGATGATGGGAATGAAAAACACAACCACCTATACCGGCATATTTTTAGGTGATTCATTGAAACTGAATTCTACAACCGAGATGACTAGCGGCACTAAAGGTTTTCAAAAAGGAGCAAAGAGTAACGAAGATAGAATAATGCCTCCTGTAACATTCATTGCCAAACGTGTTGAATAAAGGGGCGTGTAAACTGATACCCTATGATGAGCAGAGATGTCCTTTTAAAAAGAGGTATTGTTACACAACCATATTCATTTTGTTACTGGTTGTTACTATCTTTTGATACAGTGGAAGGGAGGTGAATAGTGTTAATACCTCATAAATTTAAGATTGGCTTTTTCTGTTTGATCTTTGCATTCATCATGTTTTCCGGTTATTCCAGACTATTTGGAAGCGAACAACCTCCTATTGATGAAGTCTGGACATGGGTTAACCAGGTTAGAGCTCAGGGGCAGCTTGAAATTCTCTATGTTGATCCTCAGCTTAACAGCGTAGCAGAGACACATAGTGAACAGATGGCTGCCAATAACCTGCTTTCTGATAGTAATCCTGAACTTGGAACACCATATGAAAGAATACGGTTATCAGGACTTACAGACATTAACAACCTTGTCGCTGTGGCACATGCAAAAAACATGGATCTCCTGTTAAAACAGCTTGAATCTCCTGAAAACCTTTCAAAAATACTTTCCCCTGAAATGACCCACGGGGGTGTGGCTGTTTTTCAGGGCTCAACAGGCGATCTATGGTTAAGCATACACTTATCAGAACGTTCGATAACCTTTACTCAATTCACCCTCAGCCAATCGAACGATGTTCCCGCTAGCCGTTCAATTACAATTAGTGGAAATACCTTATATGAAAAAATCAAACTCACGGTTGTTCCTCCGGAAGGCTCTAATCCGGCTCTTGCTGTGGATCGCATAATTTTCCCTGATTCAGGTAGTAATTTTGAGATTACATATTTCTTCGGGACTACAACCGGAAATTTCAGCTTCGAGTTTTCTGTACAAAAAGACGGAGTTTATATATTAAAGAATCTTTTTAGCATGGGTGTTGGGTAAGTTAGGTTCCGGGATAGAGAATTATATGGCAAAGAGAGTCTTTATTGTTTTTATTATTTGGTTGAGCTTTGCATTCCCGGGACCTGTTTGTGGGAGACTCTACTACTATTCAGGTACCATGGAGGGTCACTTTGAGATGACCCATTATATTTATATCGTTGTGCCTGGTGGTATCGCCTCACTGACATTTATGTTTCCGCTGCCCGGGAGCTATTCTTTACCATCCAACGATCAGGATATCTCAGGACTGAATATAACCTGGTCGGATATTCCTTCTGAAGAAAATTATACAGATGCCTATGGAAATAATTATATAAAATTTACCTGGGAAAAACCGATAAGAAGCATTATAACCGTAATAATAACCTATGCGGTTTCATCCAGAGCAGACTGGAATAAATTTGTAACCAGTGATCCTTTCCCTTTTAATAGTTCAGGTTTACCTGATTCGGTCATGGATTTTCTACAGCCTTCCGATAAAGTTCAGTCAGATTATTCCGTTATGTTGGATCTGGCTGATACACTCACTAGCGGTATTACTACCCAGTGGGAGGCTGCCATGGCCCTGAACGGATGGATAATGGATAATATTAGCTATGGCGACAACCCTTATGGATATGATGCCTACTCTACTTTTATTCTGAAGAGGGGGACATGTTCCAACTATGCACATATGGCGCTCGCTCTTCTAAGAGCAGCCGGTATTCCTGCCAGATTAGCCCATGGATATTCTCTTACAAAACCTTATTTCCTCCCTATAGAAAGCGGTTCAATAGAAGCAAACTGGGGCCAGGGGACACATGCATGGGTTGAAGTCTATTATCCTTCTTTAGGGTGGGTACCTTATGATCCACAGAGAGATGTTCATCATGTGGACACCCACAGGGTCCTGTCCGGAAGGGGGTCCGATTCAACAGGCCTTATGGGAGGCACATTCTGGTCTTTTTCATCGCCTCCCTCCGACTACCCTGCAACATACGAGGCGCTCAGCATCAACTGGATAACCGATAATATCAACCTGTCTTTTTTAAAATCCACAAATGAAATTGCGGCTAAATCTTTCAGCACAGGAGTAACCTATATAAAAAAGTACGTTGTCACAGCCTCGACTGGCATCGGGGGCAATATTTCGCCTTCAGGCCGGGTATATTTAACTGATTTGGATAGCCAGGATTTTACTATTACACCCGATTCCGGCTACTATACAGCTGAAATACTGGTTGACGGTTTATCAAAGAATGCAGTATCAACATATACATTCAATAATATATCGGAAGATCATACAATTTCTGCAAGGTTCCAGCTTATAGACAGTGATAATGACGGCCTTCCTGACTGGTGGGAACAACAGATTATGGATTATGATCAAAATGATGGAATAAACAGATTCGAAGATATCCTGCCGGAGGAAGACTTTGATGGGGATAACTTTTCAAATAAAAAGGAATATCAAGCAGATACAGATCCGACTGATTCCGGTTCACATCCTCCCAGACCTATGCCATGGCTTTTTTTGCTTGAAGAGGATTAGATTATCAATGATATGAAAAATATTAACAATTTTAATTTTATGCACCAAAGGCAATAGTTAACCCATAAAAGTAATAAGAGGCAGTAATATGCTAACAAAGCGACAGAATTTTTTGGAAACTATCAGGGGAGGAAATCCTGACAGGTTTGTAAAACAGTACGAGCCGTTCGGATTTATTTTTGGGAATCCGGTTTCAGCAGCTTTTTCTTTTCCTGTGCCAGGCGGTCCGGCTATCAAGAACGGATGGGGAGTAACAATAAGATTTCAGAAAAACACACCGGGGCCATTTCCCGTACATGATGATGAACACAAGGTGGTAAAGGATATTACCAAATGGAAAGAAACAGTAAGGGCACCCAATCTTGACTATCCTCAGGAAGCATGGGACAAGTTTAAACCTGATGCAGAGGCAATAAACCGCAATGAACTGTTTGCAACCTGCCTTATTGCGCCCGGTGTATTTGAACAGCTTCATTACCTCATGGGTATGGAAGACTGCCTGATAAATTTTTATCAGGAGCCTGAATCAATGAAAGAACTCATTGATTATATAACACAGTATGAACTTGATTACGCAAAACTGCTTTGTGATAATTTTCATCCTGATGCGCTATTACATCACGACGACTGGGGCAGCTATCGTTCTTCATTTCTCTCGCCTCACATGTTTGAAGAATTTTTTGTTCCTTCATACAAAAAAATATACGGGTTTTATAAATCAAATGGCGTAGAGGTCATTGTTCACCATAGTGATTCATATGCAGCAAACCTTGTTCCAGCTATGATCGATATTGGAATAGATGTGTTTCAGGGATGTGTTACAACAAATAATGTTCCCGAACTGGTAAAAAAGTACGGAGGTAAGATTTCATTCATGGGTGATATTGATAATGGTGTGGTAGACTGTGCGAATTGGACACCCGAACTGATCTCAAGGGAAGTAAGAAGAGCCTGTAAAAATAATGGTAAATTATACTTTATTCCATGTCTGGCAGCAGGCGGGCCCGGCAGCACATTTCCCGGAGTATATGAAGCCGTGAGCGCTGAAATAGACAAAATGAGTAAAGAATTGTTCTAATAAGATAATAAAACTTTTAGGAGGATTTTAACATGAACCTTGCTAAAAAATACGGCCCAATTGCAGGTAAGTTGTCAATCAGCCAGTACTGCCCCCCTGCTTGCTATGAACTCGCGGGTAAACGCTTTGACCTTGTAATGGACACAGGCGAGGATGCGGGAGATGCGGTTCTAAATTTTATTGACGAAACAAAGGTCGAGTGGGGCATTAAAGGCGCTGACGGTCTGAAAACCGAAAAATACGAGTGCCGCAAGGTCGATGACCGTACGTACCTTGTCAGCTACTGTATTGAGGGTAAAATACCAAGAGAAAATCATACATGGATACTCGACATCGAACAAAACCTAGTGACGTTCCTGCGCTGCGCCATGGGCGAAAACCCCTATTGGCCCTACCTTATTGGAAGCCACTTTACTTTTGGCTACATAAAGGAAGAGGGCAGGGAACACACCGATCTTAAGCGTCATGGGTTTACCGATGATGTTACAGGAACCTGTGTCAAGTGGACTTATGGTCATGTGGCTGCAACAGTACATGTGTATCACAATACCAACTGGTACCGCATTACATTTCCCAAGGACGATGCTTCTTCAAAGGAGGCCCTTGAGATGAGCGAAATGTTTACCGAGATGATGAAAAAATTACCCGGTTCAGACGAGCCTGCGTTCTATGTTAAAATAAAAGAAGGAATATACCTGATAAGCATTACCGAGCAGAATATGGAAAAGATACTGGGCGACAAGGTTGGCTTTCGAAGCGACACCCTTTGCTTTCTTGATAACTGGAATCGTCTGTACAGTGTGGGCCGTGGTTTCGGCACAATGACAACCGATGGTCAGGATCGCGAAATATTTGTCATGATAGGGAAATATGGCAGCCCGGCGGATGTAGATGAACGTTTTTTTACTGATCCGAATCCTTATCTTGCATAAACTAACCTTTTTTCATTAACGGAGATATCAGTTAATATCTTCAACTGTGATGAATGAAGACTATTATAAGACTCATAATATGATTATGGTGGGGTGATTTTCCATTGACTTACGATATGGTACTCCATATATTTCTATACACAAAAAAGGAATTTTTATTAATTCAACATTGTATATGCTTTATAAATGGGATTTGGACATTCCGGAACAGCGGCTGATATATCAGCTCATCGCTGATGCCACCGCGCTTCAGGGAATACTTTAAAAACGTCTATTCTAATGGAGAGCAAAAATGACTACATGGCACGATTACTTGAAAAAAGAGGGTCAGCCGCCAGACTGGCCGTACCCAATCCGCTTTGAAAAAGAACAGGAGATCGATACAGATGTGCTTGTGATTGGTGGCGGGATTGCTGGCTGCTGGGCAGCGATCAGCGCAGCAAGAACAGGGGTAAAGGTGGTGCTGCTTGAAAAAGGTGATACAGTGAGAAGCGGGGCCGGCGGGCCGGGTTGCGACCACTGGTGTAATGCACCAGCCAACCCCCACTCCAGGGTCAATCCGGATGAGTGGGCAGAGCATATGGCAGATGCTCCATACAGTTGCGGGATCGGCCTTCAGATTCAATGCCGTGAAGACTGGGACACACTTTTAGAAATGGAGCAGATGGGCGGAAAAATAAGAGACACCAACGATGAATATATCGGGGCAGAAGGCAGGTATGATGATACCAAACTCATGTTTTCTCCCAGGTATGGCGTTAAACACAGCCTCTTGCCTGTACCGGGCGCCGGTGAGCCGGGTTTTAATCCGCCGGAGGAGAGATCAAATGTTGTTATAAGGATCTGGGGATCTACCTTTAAACCTGCCCTTAAAAAAGAATGTAAACGTCTGGGTGTCAAGGTTATGGATCGCGTTGCAGGTACAAGCCTTTTGACTGAAAACGGTGTTCAGGGGGCGCGTGTTATTGGCGCAACAGGGCTTAACAGCAGGACAGGCGAGTTTGTTATTGTAAAGGCCAAATCGACTATTGTTACCACGGGCGGCTCAGGCGATCTGTGGCTAATGAACTCGGAACTCTGCGGTATGTCAAGCATGCATCCCAGGACATGGACAGGCGAGGGCCTGGTAATGGCATTCAAGGCAGGGGCAGAGATTGCGAACCTGGAAGTTAATATGCCGATCAGGATTGCCACCGGTCTTAAACACAAATGGTATACAGGCGCAGGCGATGCAAGCTATGAAAATGTGCCCATTGTGGATGCAAATGGAAAACGGGTTCCTTACCCGATCCAGGGATGGGAAGATGCGGGCGCCATGTTGCCAATGCCGAATG
>CAZSZQ010000138.1:0-9375 GCA_964610475.1 uncultured Desulfatiglans sp. | reverse complement strand
AAACCAGTCTTCATCGTGGTCGTCAGTTGTAACCCAGAATAGTTTCATTATTAACTTTTGGAATTGATTTAAAGAATTGAAAGATTGTGAATAAAAATTATGATGATGTCAATAGGTTTTTTGGATGATTTATGCCCATGCATCGAATAAAACAGGTGTACCGGTCTTGAGTCCGGCTGATATGATGTAGGTAAAAGGCACAGGGCTCAAGGCTTGAGGTAAAAACAATGAACGTTGAACATCGAACATCGAACTTTAAACATCGAATAAAGAGACAATAAAATAGGGGGGAGGGCGCATCCGCCGTCGCCAAGGCTATGGCGGGACAGGTCCGCCGTCGTTAAAAAAGTTCAAACTAAGACGGGACACGTGGCGGAAGGGGAAAGACTAAGGCGGAGGGATTATAAAGCTTAAAGCTCAAAGTTCAAAGCGAAAGGTTTTTCGGGCCCAACGAAATATATGATACAAAATCGGGTCGGGAAAAATCCTGATCCTGCTTTTCACCTGTAAAATCGGGGTTAAAGGCGGAATAACCCTACTCAAACTCCTCTGACTCCTCCACAGGGTAAAAGAGAAATTCATCATCATGCAGGGCCTGTTCAGGGTTATCACCAAGGAGCTTTTCCTCTGCCCGTCTTCTGAACTCAAGGGCATTATCCTCCATCTCCCTGATCTTTTCGCCTATACCCTCTTCAATAAGCATCTGTTTTATCCGGTTGAACAGTCCCTCATTACCAAAAAGGAATGTGCCTTCATCAAGTATCTTGCAGGCAACCATATGTTTAAAGGTGTCAAATTTAAGCTGCTCTTTTACCTTTGATACTGTTTTAACAATATAATCTATCTCTTCTTTTGTGTAGGGGCTTATAAGAAGGCTGTACTTTTCTTTATATATCTCCTGGTCAAGCCTGTCCATAATGCTTTCTGCATATTCATCCATTACAATCACGACTATGTCCATATCCGAACCCTGAACAAGTTTTTTGGTGCTCCTTTCGGGTCTTGGCACATCGTGGGCCATGTTGAAGACGATATCCCCTGTAATAATAAAGCAGGCCTTTTCCTTTGTGCCGTATTCAAGCCTGGTCATAAGGGATGAGACGATATTATAGGCCAGATCGCATTTACTCCTGCTGATCCTTTCTATTCGTTCAGTGAGAAGGCGGGCCTTTTGTGTTAGAGGGTCGGGGTCGTCTGAGAGCCCTATAACAGAGTAGGTCAGGAACTCCCTCATTATGGAAGGTGATAAACGTGCATAGCCTTCTACTCTGCTGTCAAGACGAAGATACCTGGTCCCGATGGTCTGTACTTTGATGGCCCTTGAGAGCCTGCATGCCCTCAACACCATAAGGGGGTCTGCATCAAAATAGGGGATTAGTTCAGAGCCTAATAGAGGCCCTTTTTCTTTTATAATATCTATGATTCTTCTATCTGTAACCATTGTTATAAACCCATGCAAAAGAGCTTGAGCATATCATCAGTATAATGTTTTATCTTTTCAAGAACCGGATAATCCGTTTTTTTGATATTTGCAATAATCCTTAAAAAATCTGTGAATAACGGGTCTGCACCCATTTTATACACATAATAACGGCCTGATCCTTTATTAAACCGCTCTTTAACTGCGGCTGTGAGCCCGCTGGAAAAGAGCCTGAAGTCTTTCTCAAAACCGGATCCTTTAATTATATCAACTCCCTTTTCATTTACAATGCATGTAAGCAGGTATGCATGCCCCTTCGCGGAAATATTCGACAAAAAAAAGGGGTATAGCCTTGAAAAAAGGAGGCGGCAGGTAATATTCCCTGACTCCTTATCGGCCAAAACAGAAAGAACATTTTCTCCCCAGCCCAAAATATTAAAAAGCGGATTTGCTTTTCTGCTTGAATACTCAAAGCTGTCCATGCCATGCGCCAGGTTGAGCCAGAATGCCTTTTGGTAATTATTGAGTCTTTCAAATATCCTCGCCTCATGGCAGGACTCCCTCATGCATTTAGACCCATAATCGATCCTGTATCTGAGATCTTCTCCGTTATTTATTGATGGATGGAGAAGACAGCCCGGCTGTCTGTATTCAGGGTCCGTATATCCCATTGCCCAGCAGCTGTAACCTGTAACCGGGCGCACATCCCTTTTATCCGGATCATATCCCATTGTATTTTCATTCAGTATACGCCTGATAATAACTCTATGATCAAGATGATCATAAGCATGAGGCCGTATCGGGGGGCAGCAGGCAAAACAGCTCTTTGAAGAATCCGGGAAACAGAGGGATGAAACCATCATCGGTTATTCTCTTCATGGGCAGCAGAAATTATCTGTCTTTTCAGTTTTGCCGGTTTTCTCATGTCATCCACCTGGCCCAGCTCATCAAGTATCTCCCTGCCAGGGATATCTTCAAGTATGTTCTCAAGCGCCACGGAGTTTAAGGTCAGTGAGATTTCAGGCGACTGAGTGTGGTTATTCAAGTTTTATTATCTGTTCAAGCTCATCCGGTTTATTTACATTTAAAAACGACTTTATACCCGGATCAAATTTTTTTATTTCTGCCTCTTCCACAAACCTGACATTGATATTTTTAAAGGCCTTTATAGTCTGACATTCCTTTATTATAATAAGCTCCTTCATGGCAGGCAGGCATCTTTTACTGTAAAGGGCATGAAGGGGTTCTATCTTCCAGTCCACCTTTGGGACAACCGCATCAAAACCCTCTTTTATCCCGGCAATATATCTTACGAGACCTTCGTTAATAAATGGCATATCGCAGGCGCAGAAAAAGGCCCAGTCGTCATCTAGTGCGTCCAGGCCTGTATAGATCCCTCCCACCGGACCCAGATTTTTAATAATATCCTGATAAAGGGGGAGTTTCAGGTAAGAATATTCCAAAGGGCTGTTGGTTATTATCATAAGGTTCCTGAAAATTCTGCCCAGCACCCCTGTTACACGCTCTATAAGAGGCATGCCGTTGAACTGTGCAAAGGCCTTATTGCTTCCGAAGCGGCTGCTTTTGCCTCCTGCCAGGATTATTCCGGTGATCCCGTCTATAACCTTTTCGTCATTGCTTATTTCTGTCATTGCCTGCTGAAATATATTATTTCAAGATTAAAAGATACCCTTGCCTTACAGTCACTGAGATATTATATTTGTTCTGTTTTGATATCTCAATTAACATATTGACCATTTGAAATCCAGAGGTTTTGAATATGCAGCAAAATCCATATACCTATATGAAATACCGAAGGTCTCCGGCCCGTACTCCCCGTCAGGAATCAGATTTCAATGAACTTGAGGCGTTAGAGCTATACTGCGGTAAGTGCCGTCAGGCGGTGCCTGTGAGAAAAAAACTCCTGCTGGTTCTGCCTGAGGGAGATAAATATGAATATCAATGCCAGTATTGCGGTGAAAAAGTAGGGGATAAAATAGATAAGGCCGCCAGGATGAAGGGATTTTTTTAAACGCTTTTATTTTTACAAAGGAGTAGATTTTGGAAGAAAGGGATATTGTAATTATAGGGTCAGGCCCCGCCGGTTTGACTGCCGCCATCTATGCCTCAAGATCAGGGTATACCCCTCTTGTGATTGAAGGGGTTCCTGCCGGAGGACAGCTTCTGGTTACAACCGATGTAGAAAACTTTCCCGGCTTTCCTGAAGGTATCTCAGGACCTGATCTTGTCGAAAATATGCGAAAACAGGCAGAAAGATTCGGTACTCAGTTTGTAATGAAGGACGTCACAAGGGTTGATCTTAAGATATATCCCTTCTTGATAACCGCAGAGGATACAGAGTACACTGCAAGAAGCCTTATCGTAGCCACAGGCGCAAAGGCAAAATACCTTGACCTCCCGTCTGTTGAGGCTTTTAAGGGCAGGGGCATATCCGCCTGTGCCACATGTGACGGTTTTTTCTTCAGGGACGGCATAGTATTTGTCATAGGAGGAGGCGACACCGCCGCTGAGGAGGCCATATATCTAAGCAAGTTTGCAAAAGAGGTAATAATTGTTCACAGAAGGGACAAGCTTCGCACCGAAAAATATATGCAGGAAAAACTCTTTGAAAACCCAAAAGTCAGGATGATATGGAATTCCGTTGTAGAGGAGATAATTGGCACTGACGCCTCAGGTGTTCAAAAAATCATCTTAAAAAATATAAAAACAGGTGAGATTACAGAACACAAGGCAGACGGGGTATTTATGGGTATCGGCCATTCTCCGGCAACGGAGCTGTTCAGGGGGCAGATTGACCTTGATGATGGCGGTTACATTATATGTCATGACGGAGCCAAAACCAGTGTGAAGGGCGTGTTTGCAGCCGGAGATGTAAGAGACCCCCTGTTCCGGCAGGCAATAGCTGCAGCCGGTACAGGCTGCAAGGCAGCAATAGAGGCGGAAAGATTCCTGGACAATATAAGACAGTAAAGCCTTTTTAATAGTTATTTCAGCCGGTTAAAGCCATTAAGATATCCGGGCATATTGTTCTTTATGTTGACAAAATAAAAGCTGTGTGTTAATTGACCCAAAAAAATGGAATGGAAGGAGATATAGATGGGAAACATTCTTGAAGTTTCCGATGCCAATTTTGAATCGGAGATCATTAGTTCTGATATACCTTCAATGGTTGATTTTTGGGCAGAATGGTGTGGCCCCTGCAAAAAAGTCGGTCCTGTTGTTGAAGAACTGGCAGCACAATATACCGGTAAAATAAAAATTGCCAAGATGGATGTTGACAGTAACAGGCTGACTCCTGCAAAATTCGGTATACGCAACATACCTACCCTTATCCTTTTCAAGGGCGGAAAAGTGGTGAATACAATTGTTGGAGCGCAGCCAAAGACCTCAATTGAGGAAGAACTTAAAAAACTTTTGTAATTTTTTTAAAACATCAGGTGTTGCCTTCTTTTTTATATGTCCGGTTTTTTTTACCGGTATATTTTCCATGGCACCACAATTTTTTAAGAGAAAGATACCTATGAACAGATATTTTTCATATATAAAATATGTCCTGATTGTATCATGCCTGATTATTTCCGCCTCAGGTTGCTCAAAAAAACCCAAACCTGACGAACGGGGTCATAAGGAACTGCTGGAGGAAGCCCTTCATGATTTGAGCAGAAGCAACCTTCCACGCGCCATAGTGATTCTTCAGACAATCAAAGACAGGTATCCTTACACAGACTCAGCAAACATTGCAGCTTTAAAGCTGGCAGATTCCTATTATGAGATATCCGAATATGATGCTGCATATGATCTATATGATGAATTTGAAAGGTATCATCCGAAGGACAGTAACCTTCCCTATATAAAATACAAGAAAGGGATGTGCCACTTCACTCAGATAAGAGGTTTTGACCGCGATCAGACCCATACCCTGAAGGCAAAGGAAGAGTTTGAAAAGCTCATTACCCAAATACCGGATAATCAATATACGGTTAAGGCAAGGAGGTATTTACGAGAATGCCTTTTGAAACTTGCCCAATTTGAGATTTATACGGGAAATTATTATTACAGGCTGAAGATGTATGCCTCAGCACTAAAAAGATACACCTATGCTATAGAAAACTACCCTGATGTAGGCCAGTACCATGAGGCCATTTTAAAAATAGGTGAAATCAAATCAAAGATGAACAAAAAGAAGGAAGTTAAACCCAGGGAGTGATTACCCGGTTATAATCTCCTCTATTGCTTCAAGCGCCTGGGGGAGTTTCCGGGGATTACTGCCCCCGCCCTGGGCCATATCAGGCCTGCCGCCACCCTTCCCTCCAACGATTTCAGACATCTTTTTGATGATTTTTCCTGCATTATACTGCTTTGTCAGATCATCTGTAACCGCACAGATAAGCATTACCTTATCTTCATTCTTTGACCCAAGCACGATGATACCGGATTCAAGTTTTTCCCTTATCCTGTCTACATAATCACGCAGTTCCTTGGGGGAGAGGGAATCAAATTCTTTTGCAAGCACTTTTATGCCGTTTATCTCTTTAAGCCCGGAAAGGATATCTCCTGACTCCTTTGAAAGGATCTTTGCCTTCAAATATTCGACCTCTGTATCCTTCTGTTTCAAATCCCTTAACAGCTGATTTATCTTTTCTTTGACCTGATCCGGTGCTGTCTTAAGCATAGCCGCAGTTTCTTTTATATCATTTTCCAGTGTCTGACAGTAGCTGACAGCGGCCCTGCCTGTTACGGCCTCGATCCTTCTCACATTTGCAGCCACGGCCCCTTCCGATATTATCTTAAAAAAACCTATATTGCCTGTACTGTGTGAATGAGTGCCTCCGCAAAGCTCCATGCTGATTCCATCGCCCACACTTACAACCCTGACCTTTGCCCCGTATCTCTCTTGAAATATTGCCATAGCCCCTGTCTTTGAGGCCTCCTCTCTGGTCATTTCCTCGGTTGTTACCGGGTGATTCTCCCTGATATGCATATTTACAAGGGATTCCACCTCCATGAGCTTTTCCTTTTCCACCTGGGTAAAATGGCTGAAATCAAAACGCAGCCGCTCAGGGGACACAAGAGATCCTGCCTGCTTGACATGATCACCAAGAATTTCCCTCAGGGCACTGTGGAGCAGATGGGTAGCAGTGTGATTCGCCTGTATGGCCTTTCTTCTTTCATAATCCACATGTGCGGTTATCTCATCACCCGGCCTGATGCTTCCGCTTTCAACTGTTCCTCTATGAATAATAAGATCATTACCTATCTTTGCGGTGCCTGTGATTATAATTTTTGCCCTGTCATTAATGAGCATGCCCTGATCGCCTACCTGCCCGCCGCTTTCACCATAAAATGGTGTTGATTCAAGAATTATCTCTACAGGGTCATTCGCCCTTGCCTCAGTGGATTCTGTACCATTTATAAGAATGGCCGAGACCTTTGATTTTATATCCTGTGCCGTATTGCGTATAAAATTACACTTAAGGTCGTTTGATAGTTTTTTATAGGCCTCCGGTATCTTTTCTTCACCGCTTCCCTTCCATGATTCCCTTGACTGGTTTCTCTGGGATGACATTGATTTTTCATAGGAGTCAAGGTCTATTGTAAGGCCTTCATCCCGTGCCACATCCTGTACGATATCAAGAGAAAGCCCGTATGTGTCGTATAATTTAAATGCAAGGTCTCCCGGAATAATGGTTCTCCGGTCGGATTTTAGCTTTTCTATTTCATCGCCCAGTATCTTCATGCTGTAGAAGAGGGTATCTGCAAACCTCTTTTCTTCATTGACCAGGACACCCCTTATAAAGGACCTTGAAGCTTTAAGCTCCGTATAGTGTTCACCCATGGCATCTATCACACTGTCTGCCACACTGTGAAAAAAGGGGGCCTTAAGCCCGAGCACCTGGCCGTACCGGATCGCCCTTCGTATGATCCTTCTCAAGACATAACCGCGCCCTTCATTTGAGGGCATAATGCCGTCACCTATAAGAAAGGCAGCCGCCCTTGCATGATCAGATATAACCCTGAAGGAGAGATCATGTTTTTCACGCTGCCCGTATTTTATGGATGTAAGCTCCTGAAGCCGGTTTATTGGGGCCTTAAAGATATCTGTATCATAATTGCTTTTTACTCCCTGGATAACGGCGGTTATTCTTTCGAGACCCATGCCCGTATCTATGTTCGGTCTGGGGAGTGGTGTGAGTTTGCCTGATGGATCTCTGTCAAACTGCGTGAAGACAAGATTCCATATCTCAAGAAATCTGTCACAGTCGCACGCCGGGCTGCAGTCAGGCCTTCCGCAGCCTGTTGTTTCGCCCTGGTCAAAGTGTATTTCGGAGCATGGACCGCATGGGCCAGTATCACCCATTGCCCAGAAATTATCCTTTTCACCAAGCCTTGTAATCCTTGAGGCAGGGACGCCTATCTTATTCTCCCATATATCATGCGCCTCATCGTCATCCTTGTAAACAGTGATATATAGCCTGTTTCTATCCAGCTTGTAGCCGTTAAGAAGCAGTTCCCATGCCCAGAAAATGGCCTCTTCCTTGAAGTAATCCCCGAAAGAAAAATTGCCCAGCATCTCAAAAAAGGTATGATGCCTTGCAGTATACCCGACATTTTCAAGGTCATTGTGTTTCCCGCCCGCCCTCACACACTTTTGTGAGGTAACAGCCCTGGTATATCCTCTTTTCTCTTCTCCAAGAAAAAGCCCCTTGAACTGAACCATCCCAGCATTGGTGAACAACAGCGTCGGGTCATCCCTCGGGATAAGAGACGAACTTGCTACAACTTCGTGGCCTTTGCCCTTAAAAAAATCAAGGTATTTCTCTCGTATTTCGTTGTGATTCATTTATCAGTCAATCCTTATTATTCCTGAGTTACAGATTCTTCAGCCGATTTTGCCTTCCAGATACCGGACTTTTCCCGGACTAGATCCGAAATCCGGTTAAGTATATCCACATTTTCTGCTAGGAATTTTTTAACGTTTTCTCTTCCCTGACCTATCCTCTCTCCTTCAAAGGAGTACCATGCTCCGCTTTTCTCGACTATTCCCATCTCGGCGCCAAGATCAAGGATATCCCCCTCCTTTGATATACCGTGGCCATAGATGATATCAAATTCCGCTTCCTTAAAGGGCGGGGCCACCTTGTTCTTAACAACTTTTACCTTGGTCCTGGAGCCTATTACGTCGTTCCCCTCTTTTATTGCACCTGTGCGGCGGATATCGAGCCTCTGACTGGCATAAAACTTGAGTGCATTTCCACCTGTGGTGGTTTCAGGGCTGCCGAACATTACCCCTATTTTCATCCTGATCTGGTTAATGAATATAACGCATGTCCTTGATTTGCTGATGGTTGCAGTGAGTTTTCTCAATGCCTGTGACATAAGCCTTGCCTGAAGGCCCATGTGCTGGTCTCCCATATCGCCTTCTATCTCTGCCCTTGGGACAAGGGCCGCAACAGAGTCTATTACAAGCACGTCAATAGCCCCGCTCCTTACCAGTATTTCTGCTATATCAAGGCCCTGTTCACCTGTATCGGGCTGTGAAACAAGGAGGCTGTCAACATCAACGCCGAGTTTTCTGGCATAGGCCATATCAAGGGCATGCTCCGCATCTATAAAGGCAACCATGCCTTCAAGCTTTTGCGCCTCCGCGGAGATATGCAGGGCCAGGGTTGTTTTACCGGAGGATTCAGGGCCATATATCTCAACAACCCTTCCCCTGGGCACACCGCCCACACCAAGGGCAAGATCAAGTGCGAGAGAACCTGTAGGTATGGCGGGAACACTGATGATATTATCATCGCTCATCTTCATGATAGATCCCCTGCCGAACTGTTTTTCTATCTGGGAAATGGCCTGTTCAACCGCCTTTTTTCTTTCTAATGTTTCCGCCATAAATTACCCCCTTATTATCTACATGTTTATGTGTAAAACAGTTA
>CAZSZQ010000137.1:0-9388 GCA_964610475.1 uncultured Desulfatiglans sp. | reverse complement strand
ATAGAATTCAAGGAAAAGGTCTCTGACCTTGATCGTGAAATGGTTGCATTTGCCAATGCATCAGGAGGAAGGATTTTTCTTGGAATCAGTGATCAGGGCATAGTAAAGGGTATTTCCATCAATAACACCCTTAGAAGCCGGGTTCAGGATATTGCCAATAATTGTGACCCTTCTGTAAAAATAATTTTTGAAGAATTTGAGAATATACTCATTGTTCATGTACGCGAAGGCACAGACAAGCCATATCGATGCACAGGAGGGTTTTATACCCGTACCGGGCCAAATGCCCAGAAGCTGAATCGTGATCAGATAGTTTCATTTATACAGGCAGAGGGTAAGGTCAGGTATGATGAACTTGTAAAACGTGATTTTACTGACAAGGACATTGATCAGGAAAAGATAGACAGGTTCCTGAAGATGGCCGGGATATCACCGGTTCTCGACAAACCTCTGCTTTATAAGAACCTTGGGATAGGTGAAGTACAGGAAAGCCGGATGTACTATAACAACCTGGCTCCGCTTTTCTTTGCGAAAAACCTGAATGATTTTTATTATCACACCGTTGTAACCTGCGCCCTTTATCGTGGAAAAGAGAAGGCAGTAGTTCTGGACAGGAAAGACTATAATTCTGATCTGGTTTCAAACGTTGATATGGCCATGAATTTCATCAGTCAATATCTTCCTGTGCGATACGAATTTACAGGCGAGTTGGCACGTAAGGAAATCCCGCAGCTTCCTTATGAGGCATTAAGAGAGGCGCTTATCAATGCGGTAATCCACAGGGACTATTTTGAAAAGGGTGCAAACGTAATGGTGGAGATGTTCGGAGACCGGATTGAGATTACCAACCCCGGTGGTCTGGTTAAGGGACTTACCCCTGAGAATTTCGGAAAGATAAGCATGCTCAGAAATCCCGGCATAGCAAATTTATTCCAGAGGATTGATTATATAGAGAAAATGGGTACAGGGATAGAGCGCATACGCCTGGAGCTAAAAAAGGCAAAGGTACCACAGGTGCAGTATGAATTGATGCCTTCCTTTGTAAAGGCAGTCTTTCAGAGACCTGAAGAAGTCGTGGAGATAGCTGCCCAAGAAACTACCCAGAAGACTACCCAGGAAAAGACCCAGAAACGCACCCAGAAACGCACCCAGAAACGCACCCAGAAACAACAGGCAATTCTTGATTTCCTTAAAGTTCATCCGGAAGCAGGTAGGAAAGATATTGCCGACAACATTGACGGCGTTACTGAGAATGGCGTGAAGTCGATAATCAGAGCACTTCAGCAGAAAAAACTTTTAAGGCGCATAGGGCCTGACAGAGGAGGGCATTGGGAAGTGATTGAGAGTGATGAACTTGAAGATGAGAATACATATAAACAGTAAAAGGAATTGATATCATATGGAACAGGATATCTTTTATGAAACAGACAAATTAACGTATTCTAAAAAGAAAAAACTGCTACACGAAGCCCATTCCATTTGTGACAAATGGTGGTTTGATAAACTGGATTGCAGTGAAAGCTTTGCCAGACAAAAAATTGAAAACATCACATTTGAAGAGGCTATGGGGCATTTTTCTGAACAGGCGTTTATGGTTGTTATACAACGAAATCAAATATTTCTTGAGGATGAAAAACCTTATCTTGAAGTTGGTTTTAGTTCTATGGAAAGCCCTGTCGACTATTTTCTCTGGATTATAGTTTCACTAAGGAATTCAAAAAAAATTACCAAAGGGATGGCTGTACGTTTTTGATTCACCTAATAAAAAAATACATGCTGTGAATGGCAGTTCTAAGCCCCTTCTTCATTTTATATCCGGTTTCCGAAATAGCATTTCCAGAAGTTTACCCGCTATATTTATATTAAGCTTTGAGCTTTGAACTTTGTCGCATTTCCGAACAGCCACTCACGATCTCAATGAACCGGTCAGGAAAGGGATATTCAGCCGTTGTGTTGATAAACGAGGAGCTTACTATACTCTTCGAAAAGATAAAGGACATTTATCGGACATTTGAGACATTGGACTTGATTTGATAAACCCTTCAAAAACCCGTCAAACCCATCATAAATTGTCTTTATGAAAAGATCTAATGGGGCCATAAAGACGCCAATTGGGCCACGGTACTGTACAAAGGGCATATTCGATGGGGAACAGAGAAATGGCTCATAAATGGCTCAAATGGTTCATGAGTTAATTGAAATATAGGGCTCATAAACGACTCAAAGGGCTCAAACAAAAATATATAAATTTAAACAGGATATAAACAGGACAAACATAACATCTTCCGCACCGTGATCAGTGTCCCGGAATATGGAGCGAACCCTGCTTCAAAATTTGATGTTGTTCAGGTGGGATCAGAGTCGGAGTCAGAGTCAGGAGAGTTTAAAGGGCAAGTCACCCCCGAAGTCGCACCCGAAGTCACCCCCGAAGTTAAAAGGTTGATATTCGTAATAGAAGGTGAGATGACGCGAAAAGAACTTCAAAGGAAGCTCGGACTAAAAGATGAAAAATATTTTCGTGAATCTTATCAACAGGCAGGTGTGGCAGCAGGTTTGATTGAGATGACTATCCCCGACAAACCCAAAAGCCGTTTGCAGAAATACCGGCTGACTGCTAAAGGTCAGTTGTTTCTTACCCGGATGCAAGAAGATAAAAAGAAATAAACAGAGTGCCTTAATACCCTGAAATGCTAGGTGGTGGGTTGGGTGAAAGGTTGGGTGAAAAATAATGGCTGATAATTGATAATTGATTATTGATTATTGATAATTGATAACTGATAACTGATAAAGTTCATTGATAATTGCTCTCTTTTCTGCTAATACAAACCAGTCAAAAAAATAAGCAATCCCAATTAGTTAAACATGAATTAAGCATAACACATAATAATCGGCCATATTAAAGACCGGTTTCCTTCTGGATTTGAAATTGGTTAAATAATTCCTATTTCAATGTGAAAAGGGATGCTGTGAATAAGGGGATGCTGTTATTAGGTTAAAGGGCAACAACCAAATTACCTTAAAGTCTACCCATTTATGGTAAAAGACATAAACCGGAATATAGGATAATTTAATGATAAAAGAACAGGAACGCGCAGAATTGCACCGAGCTATCTGGCAGATCGCCAATGATCTGCGTGGCAGTATAGACGGGTGGGACTTCAAGCAATATGTTTTGGGGATGTTATTTTACCGCTTCATCAGCGAAAATCTAGTAAGCTACATCAATGAAGATGAACGTCGCAGCGGCAATAAAGATTTTGACTACGCCAGACTTTCAGATAAAGAGGCGGAGTTTGGTCGCGCTGATACTGTAAAGGAAAAAGGGTTCTATATTCTGCCGAGCGAGCTTTTTGTCAATGTCCGCTCCAAAGCTCGCAATGATGCCAATCTCAACGAAACGCTGTCCACTATATTCCTTAACATTGAAAACTCGGCCAAAGGTTCGGACAGTGAAGATGATCTCAAAGGTTTGTTTGATGATCTTGATGTGAATTCCAACAAGCTCGGCAATACAGTAGAAAAAAGAAACCAGAAACTGGTAAAGCTTTTAGACGCAATCGGTAGCCTGGGTTTGGGTAATTACTATGACAACACGATTGACGCATTCGGCGATGCCTATGAATTTTTAATGACCATGTATGCCGCAAACGCTGGAAAGTCCGGTGGGGAGTTTTTTACCCCGCAAGAAGTCAGTGAGTTACTTGCGGAGATTACAACAGTCGGTAAAAAAGAGGTGAACAAGGTTTATGATCCGGCTTGCGGGTCTGGTTCTCTGCTCCTTAAATTCGTAAAAGTCCTCGGAAAAGAAAATGTCAGGCAAGGGTTCTTTGGGCAGGAAATTAACCTCACTATCTACAACTTGTGCCGCATCAATATGTTTTTGCACGATATCAATTACAACCATTTTGATGTTGCCCACGGTGATACGCTTACCGACCCGAAGCACTGGGATGATGAGCCCTTTGATGCCATCGTCTCCAATCCACCGTATTCTACCAGGTGGGAAGGCGACAGCAATACACTTCTAATAAATGACCCGCGCTTTTCACCGGCAGGAGTATTAGCGCCCAAGAGCAAGGCCGATCTTGCCTTTACCATGCACATGCTGTCATGGCTTTCTACCATCGGTACTGCGGCAATTGTTGAATTTCCCGGCGTTCTTTATCGTGGCGGAGCGGAGCAGAAGATTCGCAAATATCTGGTAGATAATAATTACATCGACACAGTGATCCAGCTTCCGCCAGATCTTTTCTTTGGCACTACCATTGCTACCTGTATTATCGTTCTTAAAAAAAGCAAGAAGGACAACAAAACCCTTTTTATAGACGCTTCAGCCGAATTTGTCCGCGGGGGTAACAAAAACAAACTGACCGAAGAAAACCGCACCAGGGTTTTAAAGGCATTTACAGTACGAAAGGATGCTGACCATTTTGCAAAGCTGGTGGATAACAAAATCATAGAAGAAAACGGTTATAACATAGCGGTATCCACCTATGTGGCGCAAAAGGACACCCGCGAAGTAATAGATATTAAAAAACTCAACGCTGAAATTAAAAACATTGTTGCCCGACAGAACGAACTGCGCAAGGCGATTGATGAAATTGTAGCTGATATTGAAAGCTGCAACGAGGAGCAATGAGATATGGAAAACGATAAATCAGACAATAAAATCATCATCTATGAGGGGGGTGAAGGCCAGCCACGGATTGAGGTGCTTGTCGCTGGTGAGACTGTATGGCTTTCGCAAAAGCAGATGGCGGAGCTTTTTGATTGCAGTATTGATAATATTGCCCTCCATTTGAAAAATATCTATTCTGAAGGTGAATTAGAGGAAAAGGCAACTGCCGAGGATTCCTCGGTAGTTCAAAAAGAGGGTTCCCGCAATGTACAGCGAAAGATACGGCTTTACAATCTTGATGCGATTATTTCTGTTGGTTATCGGGTAAACTCTCGGCGCGGCACGCAATTTCGCATCTGGGCAACCCAGCGATTGAAAGAGTATATCGTCAAAGGCTTCACGATGGATGATGAGCGTTTGAAAAATCTCGGCGGTGGTAACTACTGGAAGGAACTGCTCGACCGCATTCGCGATATACGTTCCAGCGAAAAAGTTTTGTATCGTCAGGTGTTAGACCTGTACGCTACGAGCATGGATTACGATCCAAATGCGTCAGAATCCATTGAATTTTTTAAGGTGGTGCAAAACAAACTTCACTATGCAGCACATGGCCATACTGCCGCCGAAGTGATCATAGAACGCGCAGATGCCGGCAAGCCATTTATGGGTCTTCTTACATTTTCAGACGGCGGGGTGAGTAAAAAAGACATAGCCATCGCCAAAAACTATCTTACAGAAAACGAGTTGAAAGTGCTTAATAACATCGTTTCCGCGTACTTCGACCTGGCGGAAGTAAAGGCAATGAACAGGGAACCGATGAACATGAAAGACTGGATACTTCAGCTTGACCGAATGATCCGGACATTTGATAAAAAAGTACTGAAGGACTCTGGCATCACCAGCCATGATGAAGCAATCCAAAAAGCAGAAAAAGAATACCGCAAATATCAGGTTAAAACACTCTCACCCGTGGAAAAAGCCTATCTGGACACCATCAAAACTGTGCAAAAGAAGGTCGCGAAGAAAGCAAAAGATGAGCACCACCATAAATAAATCTATGAATAAGATTGAAAAATTGATCGATAAGCTTTGCCCTGAAGGGGTGGAGTGGAAGACGTTGGGAGAAGTTTGTGAGATGAAAGCAGGTAAATCAATATCTGCATCGGATATCTCAAGTATAAGTAGTGAAGAAAATGCCTATCCATGTTTTGGTGGAAATGGCTCACGTGGGTACGTAAATTCTTATTCCCATAATGGGAAATATTCCATTATCGGAAGACAAGGCGCTTTATGTGGAAATGTATGTTTTGCAGAAGGGAAGTTTTATGCAACCGAGCATGCCGTAGTTGTTAAACAGGGAGTACAATTTATTGCACGATTTTTATACCATTTGTTGCTTTCGATGAATTTAAATCAATATGCAACTGGCGGTGCTCAACCGGGGCTTGCAGTTTCAAATTTAGAAAAAATCAAAATCCCCATCCCTCCCCTATCCATCCAAGAAGAGATCATGGAAAATCTGGACACCTTTAGCTCGCTGGAGGCGGAGCTGGAGGCGGAACTGGAGGTGCGAAAGAATCAGTATGAGTATTATCGAAAGGAACTCTTGACGTTTGGGGAGGATGTGGAATGGAAAGTTCTGGGGGAGGTATATGAGTTTCAATATGGTGAAGGAAACACTATTCCAACATCTGGTGGAGAATATCCTGTATATGGTAGTAATGGTATTGTTGGAAGTCACAGCAAGTACAATAGTGAGGATGCGCCAGTCATTGGCCACATAGGCGCTTATGCAGGTATAGTTAACTGGGCTTCTGGAAAACACTTTGTTACTTACAACGGCGTTATATGTAGGATAAAAAAAGGAATAAATCCTAGATTTGGATATCATTTACTAAAAAAGCAAAATCTAAGAGAATTAGCAAAGGATGGTTCACAGCCCTTTGTCTCATATGACAAACTGAAAAGTGTAAAAGTGCAAGTGCCAAACAATGACAAGCAAATAAAAATAGTAGGACTTCTCGATAAATTCGACGCGTTGGTTAACGATATTTCGGTCGGGTTGCCTGCTGAACTCAACGCCCGGCGTAAACAGTACAGATACTACCGGAACAAGCTGCTTACGTTTAAACCATTGGAAAAAGAATATGCCAAACAGTAGCCGATACAATTTAGTAGCGGAAAATCCGCAAAGCACGGTCGTAGCGGAATATGCGGCTGAGTATCGTACCGCTAAGTCATACCAGAGTGAGGCGGAGCTGGAGCGCGCCTTTATTGAGCAGTTAGAAACACAGGCTTATGAATATCTTCCAATTACCGCTGAAGCCGATCTGGTTCTCAATCTGCGCCAGCAGCTTGAAAAGTTGAATGATTTCACATTTACCGATACTGAATGGGAAAGGTTTTTTACCGGCGAGATAGCCAATCCAAACCAGAGCATTGCCGAAAAAACAACCACTATTCAGGAAGACTACATCAAAAACCTGAAAAGAGATGATGGAACAGTTAAAAATGTTTATCTGATCCGCAAAGATAAAATCCATGAAAACAGTTTACAGGTGATCAATCAATACACCACCGAAGAGGGTCAACGAAAAAATCGTTACGATGTAACAGTACTGGTCAACGGCCTGCCGCTTGTGCATATTGAGCTTAAGCGGCGCGGGGTGGCGATTCAGGAGGCGTTTAATCAGATCAACCGCTACCAGCGCGAGAGTTTTTGGGCAGGCTTAGGGCTCTTTGAATATGTGCAGATATTTGTCATCTCCAACGGCTTGCACACCAAATACTACAGCAACACCACACGCTGGGAACATATAAAAGAATCTAGAGAAGGCGCTGTCAAAAAAGGGAAACGCACCAGTAACAGCTTTGAATTCACAAGCTGGTGGGCGGATGCTGCCAACAGGCCCATTACTGATCTGGTGGATTTTGCCAGGACCTTTTTTGGCAAGCATGTGCTTCTTAACATTCTCACCCGCTACTGCGTGTTTACCACTGACAAACAGCTTTTGGCCATGCGACCTTATCAGATCGTGGCAACCGAGAAAATCTTAAGCAAAATTGAAATCAGCACCAACTATAAAAAACTTGGCACAATGGAGGCTGGCGGTTATATCTGGCACACGACCGGCTCTGGCAAAACCCTGACCAGTTTTAAGACCGCACAACTGGCTAGTAAATTACCTTATATAGACAAAGTACTTTTTGTTGTTGACCGTAAAGATCTTGATTATCAGACCATGCGAGAATACGACAAGTTTGAAAAAGGGGCGGCTAACAGCAATACAAGTACTGCAATCTTGAAACAACAGCTTGAAGACGCAGGCTCGCGCATTATAATAACCACTATTCAAAAACTCGACCGGTTCATTGGGCGAAACAAAGGGCATACTATTTTTGCCGGCCATATGGTGCTGATCTTTGATGAATGCCACCGCTCCCAGTTTGGTGAAATGCACGCCGCTATTACCAAAGCGTTTAAAAACTACCATCTCTTCGGTTTTACCGGTACGCCGATCTTTGCCAAGAATGCCTCTTCCGGCAGCAGGCCTAATTTTAAGACCACAGTGCAGGCTTTTGGAGATAAATTGCACACCTACACCATTGTGGACGCCATTGCCGATAAAAATGTTTTACCTTTTAAAGTGGATTATGTTTCCACCGTACGCGAAGCCGAAGACATTGAAGATAAAAAAGTGCGCGACATTGACCGCGAGGCAGTGCTTGCAGCACCTGAGCGTTTGGCGAATATCGTTCAATATATTATTGAACATTTTAATCAGAAAACAAAACGGAATAGCTTTTACAAACTAAAGGATCGCAGGCTGGCTGGGTTCAATTCAATTTTTGCTGTTTCTTCCATTGATGCTGCAAAAAAATATTACACTGAATTCAAAGAACAGATGAAAACCGAGCCGAGCGATAAAAAACTCAAAATAGCGCTTATTTACAGCTTTGGTGTTAACGAAGAAGAGATTGACGGTGTGACAGACGAAAACTCCGAAGACACCAGTGGATTGGACCAGAGTTCAAGGGATTTTCTTGAGGACGCTATCAAAGACTACAACGCCATGTTCGGGACATCCTATGACACCTCTTCTGATAAATTTCAGAATTACTATAAAGATGTTAGCGAGCGGGTGAAAAATCGTGAAGTTGATATTCTGCTGGTGGTCAATATGTTTTTAACCGGCTTTGATGCAACCACACTTAACACCTTGTGGGTGGATAAAAACCTGCGCCTGCATGGATTACTACAGGCGTATTCGCGCACCAACCGCATTTTAAACACTGTTAAGACCTTTGGAAACATTGTTTGCTTCCGCAATCTGGAAAAAGCAACAAATGAATCAATTGCCCTTTTTGGCGATAAGGAAGCAAGCGGGATCGTGCTGTTAAAGTCCTATGACGAATACTACAACGGCTATAAAGAGGGAGAAAAGGAAGTCCGTGGATATGCCAGCATGGTTGCAGAACTTTTGGCAAAATTCCCGGTTGGCGAACGGATTATAGGAGAACAAAATCAAAAGAATTTCATCAGGCTTTACGGGGCTATTTTGCGGGTAAGAAATATCCTGGCAACCTTCGACGAATTTAAAGGTAACGAAATTCTAACCGAGCGGGATATTCAGGATTATCACAGCGCCTACATTGACCTCTACAACGAGTTTCGAAAGACAGACGAAGGAGAAAAGGAAAATATCAACGATGACATCGTCTTTGAAATGGAGCTCATTAAACAGATTGAGATCAATATTGATTATATTT
>CAZSZQ010000136.1:0-9394 GCA_964610475.1 uncultured Desulfatiglans sp. | reverse complement strand
TGAAATCCTCGATCAGGCAAGAAAGGAAATTATTGCAGGCTATAAGCCTGCCTTAAAAACCAAAATAAATGCCATACGAGATTATACTGTTATTTTTCTCGGATATCCCAACTGGTGGGGTACCATACCCACACCTGTTTCCGCTTTTTTAGCAGAAAATGATCTTTCAGGAAAAATAATTGCGCCGTTCTGCACACATGGCACCGGCGGGCTGGCAAGAACAGTGGATGCTGTTATAAAAGCATGCCCTGATTCAAAAGTGTTGGATCACCTGGGAATAACCAACAGAAAGGTTAATGAATCAGAGAGTGAGGTAATAGAGTGGTTGCATCAAATATCCGTTAATAATATATAAGTTGATATCCCATTGACTTACAACACACGACTTCATATACTTCCTGACTCACACAGGAAATTCTTATAAATCTAATTCACAGGTTTTGACAAAAGGAGGATGTAATGAAATTACAAAGAATGATAGTTGTTTTTTTGTTAGCTGTTTCGATTGTCATATTGGGAACGATTGGTTGCACAACTGTTGCTCCGAAATTTGACCGGCAAGGTCTTGTTGATCTCATGCAGAAATATGTCGGGGCGCTGGCAGTTAATAATCCAAAAGAATTGCCGTTGGCAGATAATGTCAAATTCACCGAGAACTCCGATAAGGGCATTGATATCCTTCCTGTTGGGAAGGGTTTATGGGAAACAGCATCGGGTGGGCCGACTGAGTTTCAGATTTATGCCGCTGATCCAGATGCCCAGGCAGCCGCCTGCCTCGTGGTCATGAAAGAGAAGGATAAAGATATCATGCTCGGGGCGCGCATAAAGCTCGAGAATGGAAAGATCATTGAAGCGGAACATATGGTAGTAAGAGGCGG
This sequence comes from uncultured Desulfatiglans sp., assembly GCA_964610475.1. Lineage (GTDB taxonomy): Bacteria > Desulfobacterota > DSM-4660 > Desulfatiglandales > HGW-15 > JAAZBV01. Next base: position 8,516 of record CAZSZQ010000136.1, on the reverse strand, counting down.
GGCAATGAGTCAGACGCCATTCAGCTCAATGCCTTCGCTGCAAAAAGCCAGGCCAGGCTTTTCAGAGGATATACCCATACCCGAACAGATGAAACGGGATGATCTGCTAAAAATAGGGCTTTCATACTACGATGCTCTAACCTCAGAAGATGGAACTCGCGCCCCGTTTGCCAAAGAATGCGAACGTCATGAGAATGGAATGACAACGGCCGGAGGCACTCCCCCAAAGCCTGAAGAGCTGCCTCCAGGGGTAGCTATGCCCACCGGTGGATTTGGAAACATTCCAATGGACTGTGAAGGGCAGCTCAGCGCTGGTGTATTTTCCTATATTACCGAAATAAAACCGCGCATGGTTGTAGCCGATGTACAGAAAGGACTGTCTGTTGGCTTTTCAATGTTCCGGCATGACGGCACCAAACGGCTGCCTAAAGATGCGGCAGCAGGAACCGACAACAAGACACAATGGGGGCAATTTAACCTGGCCGCAATGCATATTTATAAGATCAGAAACGGCAAACTATATGAGATAGAGGCGCCGGGTGCTATGCTGCCCTATGGCGTTAAATCCGGTTATGAGGCCGAAGAAAAGGTTTTCCCTGAACCAAAATAATCGTTTGTCAATACCTGTATCTTGCACCGGATAGAATATTGATGCGTCGAAAATCTTGTGTTTAAAGGAAGTGGTAAAAATTTTATACCAAAAGCATATTTCCTTTATAGTAAGTATTAAAATCATGAAACGAGCTTTAAACACATGGCATTTCAAGCAGTAGTAGATATTTGGTGCGAGATTCAGGTAACATCTTACCAGCAAAGGAATAGTCCCGAATAAATAAGAACTTCTGTACCTCGTATTCTGTATAAGAAATAAATATTGAGACCCGGAATATTATACAGACCATATTGGCGATCAGTGGAGAGGCTATGAAAGGACTGGAAATCAGCCGCAGATATTATAAAGAAATATGCAGACCTGCAATCGAAAAAAACCTTCCATCAGATATCAAAAAAATGGCATTCGGTCTTGTTGGCGATGGTTCAGAATGTTATGGTTTTGATGATGAAATATCAAGAGATCATGATTTTGGCCCTCGGATAATGATATGGCTATCATCAAAAGACTACCGTGATTTTGGAATAAAACTTCAAAAAATACTTCAGGACCTGACAAAAAAATTTCTTGGGTTTGACGGGATTAATGAAAGCTATTACGGTAAAGGCCGTGAAGGTGTCTTTCAAATTAATGATTTTTATAAAAGGTTCACGAGCCTTGATCACCCACCCGCAACATTGATGGAATGGAGATATATCCCTGAAGCCAATCTGTCACTGGCAACAAACGGGGAAGTGTTTTATGATACCCAGGGCGAATTCACCCGATATCGTAATGCATTGCTGGTTGGTTACCCCGAAGATGTAAGGCTCAAGACGATGGCCGCAAGAAGCATGAAAATGGCACAGTCCGGCCAATACAACTATGCACGCAGCATAAAAAGAAGAGAATATGTAGCCGCTCAAATGGCACTGGCGGAATTCACTGATTCCGCAACATCCATGATCTATTTGATGAATAACAGGTACAAACCTTTCTACAAGTGGATGCACAGAGGGCTCAGAAACCTGTCTGTACTTGGCAACGAAACCTATAAGCTGCTAAATGACCTTTCAAGATCAACTCATTATGTTGATAACATTAGTAAAATTGAAATAATCTGCAACCTGATTATAAATAAACTAAGGGAAGAGGGCATTAGTGATTCCTCATCAGACTTTCTACTTGATCACGGCCCTTTGATACAACAGAAAATTAATAATGAATATCTCAGGAATATGGTCACATGGGGTTAGTTAAAATTGAACGGGAACAAATAATTGAAAAAATACTGGCACTTGAATGGGACATGTTTTCGAATGTAGTAAATGTGAATGGACGTGCATCATGCCAGGATGATAAAAAGACCTTTATTATCATGAGAAAGGCACAGGCTGAGATATGGAGTAAATATACGCTGGCGAGTTATCTGCAGGACCTTGAATCGGCAAAAAAAGACAGGATTAATCTGATGTCAATAAAGTATGCACGTATGATGGAGGTTACCTTCCCTGATGAATATGTAAAAATTAAAGACCATATTCCTCCTGTTTCTGAAGATGCCCATCAACTGGTAAACGAAATAGTAGATTACCACCTTACATGGTCTATAGATGCATCAAAGAAATACCCGAAACTTTTTTCCATCAACCGTCCTGTTCTCACAAAAGAAATGAAATCACAGCATACTACTTCCATTGAAAATTATCTGAGGAGTGAAATGCTTACCTATTCGGAAAATACTTTGAAGCTTTGCCTTGAAGATACAAGGAAAGCATTTAATAATAAAGTGAATCTTTCTCTTGAAATACTCAGGAATACATCTAAAAGTTATGGATATGATTCACTGGATGCAATTGAAAAATCACTTTCGCATTAGATGTGTTCCTCATATAATCTAATAAATAAGATGCATATCACATTTTATAACTTTAAAATACCGAGTTTAATACCTAGTTCTTTTTTCCCACCTGGTGGCAAATCAAGGGGCATTTTGAAGAGAAGGCTTGACCCCTGATACGTGTGTTCAAATCCTTCCTCTGATTTTGAAACAGTCATTATCGGATAAAACCATACTGTTAAAGGAAGAGAAAATTCAAATTTTACTTGAAGTTTATCGGTATAATTATTCAGCTCAAATATTGTTATATTTACCTCTTCACCTGTTTCATGTACTTCGCGCCGTTTTACGGTTTCCGGAAAAAAATAAAACTTTTCAGGGTCCTGATCTGAGTACAGATTCAGATTGAACTCACAGCCAAAGACATTTGAGTAAAAATCCATGCCATTGTTGTAAAAAGTATAATTGGCAACTATCTCAGAATTGGTAGAAACGTTAATTGACTTTGATAATAAAGGTGTTATTTCAGATAGCTCAAGTTTAACATTTATCTTGTCATCATTCGAAGCAAGGTTTTTCAGATTGTAGATATGCTTTGAAAGGTCTGCGTCGACATGATATTGCGCCCTTGAATAGTTTTCCAAAGTTATATCCTTTTTAAAATAATGATCCAGGAGAGATATTCTCGGGTAATGGTCATAAATTAGAAGTGACTCAATATTATCAATGCCTTTATTACTGATATCGTGTATCGAGGCAATACCGCTGTTCGGTGTATTTCCATCTTTATTTCCAGAATTTATTTCATAGTGATATGCCTCCTTCCTTCTCGTAAGGGTATCTGACAGATTATATGAACCGGGGAAAAAGGATATATCAAAAATGCCTCCGCCCAAAGAAGGAGAAATGCCGATGCTAATGGACGAATTATGTATTAAAATTTCATCATGACCATCTTTATCAATATCTTCTAGGCTATACCCTGTTTTTTCTTTATTCTCATCTATAAGAATTTTATACGCCTCAACCAGATTTTCCTGTATGGCGCGTCTTAAATGCCCCAGGTAAAGCCCCCCAAACACACCATGCCAGTAAGCACAATTACACTGGGCGCGCCAGATGTGTATTTGTGCATCTTTGTTGTCCGTGGCCTTTTCGCTGAGGAAAAGCATTTTTTTATGCATCCGGTTTGTCTCGTAGTATTTTACAAGAAAGTTATCCCATATCCCGCCGCGAACAAATGGCCTCCATTCATCCCACAACCCATCATTCTTAAGGCGTTTTATTATATTTTCCAGTGCATGTGACTGACCTGCAGGAAGAGCCCATTCAGTCATCTCCTCATACGATGCTTGTGGAAGATAGATTCTTCCTTTAGGAGGATTGGCAGAAAGGTATTCGCTGGGCAGGGATGTTTTTAGCCAGTCCTCGTTATCTTCAACTGCGAAAAAGAATTTTTCAAGCCATCCCTTTTTTATTACCCATTCATGGGTACCGGGCCATAATCCAAATTTTTCGCCGTCATCACCATAAACAGCTATATTTCTTCCAAGGCTTTCTTCATGCCGCAAATGCCCTATAACATCATCAACTAATCTGAATGGTATCAAGTAACGCATCACCATTGGTGTTGAGAGAATTTTAAGTATGTGACCTTCTTTTTCTGTCAGATAACTTCCGTATATCTGATCAGGTTTAAGTCCTGAATAATACATATGGGTGTCATCTACGATAGTATATATGAGCCGGGAGTCCCTTAGCACCAGGGGAAGGGTAGAGTCCCATACCCTTTCAGTAAGCCAGAAGCCATTTGGTTTTTTACCGAATTTTTCATATAGATACTCATTCATCATTGATACCTGGCCAATAGCATCACGGGCTGGTATTTCCGCCAGCAGGGGTTCAAAAAAACCCCCTGACAGCATTTCAAGTTGTCCTCTTTGCACCATTTCAGCTATCAGCAAAAGGTAATCATTCCTGTTTTTCTCGATCCATTCAAGTAATGGCCCGGAAAAATGGATACCTGTTTTGATTCTTGGATGCCTGTAAAGAATATCCAGGAGTGGTTGATAACATTTGTTCATTGCCATGCTGAAGACATAATCAAAATTACCAACAGGTTGATGACAATGAAGAACCATAACGAGATTCAACATACTAACTACCTCCTGTAAACCCCAGTAGACGTTCAGCCTGCCTGAATAAATCCAGTGAGGCGTGGTCCAGATTTATTAGAAAATCCCTTTTAGTTTTCAGGTCATAGAAAATATTCTGGCATTTCCACCAGTCAATAGGCATTTTATATTTATTAATGAAATTAATCGATTTTATAATATTTATAAAGTGTATATTTATATTTATACCATGAATCTTTTCTATTTGGGCTGCAAGATATCCTTCAAACAAAAATGTTAATCTCTGTTGCTTAATAAGGTTTTCACGGATCAAAATATTAGGATTCTCATTTGTTATTTCATCTGTTTTTTGTCTGAATGATTCCAAAAAATCCTCAACTTCACTAAAATCAATCGGAAGGTTTTCTGATTTCTTGAATAATTTAAATAATAATTCAAGAAAAACTGTTTTCAATAAAGAACTAAACTGAGAAGGAATATCTTGTTCCGCCATTGATATTGCCTTTAGATAATTTTTTATTGAGCCTGTGTCATCAAAAAAAGAGTTAAAAAGTCTGGATTCTATTTCATCTGAAAGTGATTTAACAACCAGGTTCTTTATGTCCGGAATAAGCTCCTTTAATGAAAAAAAACGAGCATTTTTTAAATATTTTTTTACTAAGTCCAAGATTGAATACGTTTCATATTTCAGAGGGAGAGCATTCTTTAACTCATTCAAAAGAGTATCATATGATTGTTCATTCGGTTCACCTGTAACACACGCCAGTTCGTTATTGCGGCTCTTAAATACGACCGCAACCAATCCTGATTTACCTTTAGATTGATTTTTAGATAATATTTCACACAGGTATATAGTTGTATCCTCCGTAATATACTTTTCTTCTTTTCTTAGATTAATAAGTATCTTTAACCAATCAGGAACCTTTTTGCTATCAATGCAGCAGACTACTGCATAGTTTGCAAGAATTGAAAAGACATCAAACGACAGCGGAATTACCTTTTTAATGTAAATATCCATTCCATTTTTATAATCCGGATTATTGCAAACAGCTTCAGAAAGGAAGCCTGTTAATCCCTTTTCCAGATCCTCATCTGAAAAATCTTTACATAACTCAATAGCTTTTTTTGCATACATAAGTATCTGAATAACCTCTAAACCGGAGATATCATCAAAAAACCAGCCACAACTGGTAAACATATAGAGGGCCATTTTTTGTGATTCAAGAAGCTGAAAAATCAATCTGATCTCTTCTGTGTTTAGAGGTCTTGCTGCATGATTAAGTATAAAGGTCTTTTTTTCACGTTCATCTGGTTTCAAAAGAAGAGAGATATAATCATCTCTTGTTTCACGGTAATTTTTTAATAGCCCTTTTGTTTTTTCTTCAAAAATAGAAAGCAAATGACCATTCAGCCAGTCAAGTCCATTTCTGAGTGGAGTTCGCCACGATTGAGTCCACCTCGCGTTTTGACTCACACTGCATCCGCAGTTTGAACGCCACCTTTCTATCCCGTGTGCACAACTCCAGGAACTGTTTTCGATTATTTTAATTTCATTTTCAGGAGGAAATTTTTCCAGAAATGCACTGTAATTGGTTAGTTCTATATCCTGACCGTTATTGACCATCTCAAGTACCCATGTGAGGGCCATTTCACCGAATTTATAATGGTGTCCATAGGATTCTCCATCTGTTGCTATATTAACAAGAGCAGGGGTATTTAATACTGGAGGGTATGAGTCCATGATCCTTTTCAAAAACACTTCTCCGGAAGCCAATATCTTTTCATAGGCAATTGCCTTTGAAAGAGGACTGTTATAAAAAAATATATCTATATAAAGATTTTTTTTGTCCGTCGGGAAACATCTATAGGGTCGGGTGCAGTCAATATTTCCACCTGAGACATCTCGCCAGGATAAACCATCATGATCCGGTCTAAGTGATCTTATCATATGTGCCTGGTAGGGTGAGAGGATAGTAAACTTGATGCCTTCATTTGCCAAGATCATAAGTGTTTTACTGTCAACAGCAGCTTCAGAAAGCCACATGCCCTCTGGTTTTCTCCTGAAACGATGGTAAAAGTCAGCTATTCCCCATTTGACCTGGGTGATTTTATCTCTTTCGGATGCCAGAGGCATTATTATATGATTATAAACCTGTGCAATGGCATTACCATGGCCGTTAAATCTATCCATGCTTAGTGTGTCTGCATCAATTATCTGGGAATATACCCATGGATTATTTTTCTCGAGCCAAGACAGGAGTGTTGGGCCAAAATTAAAGCTGATCAGTTCATAGTTATTTAACAACTTGCTTATATACCCATTTTCGCCATGAAGCCTGCTTCTGGTATTAGGTGCGTAACATTCTCTTGTTATACGCTCATTCCAGTCATGATAAGGGTAAGCGGATTTTTGTATGTGAATGGTGTTTGTCCATGGATTTTCTCTGGGGGGTTGATAGAAGTGGCCGTGGATACACAAGTACTTATTAGTTTTTTTATTCATATGTCACTCCAGCATTAGTTTTGATATTCAGGTCGAAGTATCCTCTTTAACAATAATTCAGCTTAATAATTTTTACCTTATTTTAAATCATATGCAACAGGAATCTTATTTATATGAATTACTATTTTATTCAAGAACCGGCCTGTAAAAATCTATGACATTGACAAAGTATTCAAGTAGATAATAAAAGATAGTAAATGAAAAAAATATCGGGAGTAAAATCATATGTTAAAAAACAACACACTTTATAAATACAGTGATGTCCTGCTTTGGGGATTAAGAATGGCAAGGACCAAAAAATTTAAAAAAAACGATAACGTTTTGATAAGGTTTAATCTGTCTGCCGTCACGCTTGCAGAAATACTACAGGCTAAACTCCTTGATATGGGTTTAAACCCCATCCTTCGTTTAAGCGGTACGCCACAAATGGAAAAGAATTTTTTTGAGAGGTCAAATAACAAACAACTGGGTTTTCAGCAACCCGGTGAAAAAGAACTTAATGAAAAACTTCATGGCCTGATCAGTCTTCTTGCACCAGAATCAATAACTCATCTTAAACATATTGACCCAAGAAAGATTGGGAAAGCTGCCCTTGCAAGAAAGCCTCTGAGAGACATTCTATGGGGTAGGGAAGATAATGGAGAATTTGGGTGGACTTTATGCATGGTTCCTACACAGGGTGCTGCAGATACGGCAGGGATATCTTTCAAGCAATATACGTCTCAGGTGATTAAGGCCTGTTATCTTGATATGAATGACCCTGTAAAAGGATGGGAAGACACATATGCAAATGCCATGATTATTAAGAACTGGATCAACAGAACGAAGGTAGAATATTACCATGTTGAATCAGTTAATATGGATATAAAAATTACTCCTGGTGATAGAAGAAAATGGATAGGTATATCAGGCCATAACATCCCAAGTTTTGAAATTTTTATATCTCCTGACTGGCGGGGGACAGAGGGCATTTATTATGCCAATCTTCCTTCTTACAAGGATGGAAATTATGTTGAGGGTGTAAGATTTGAATTTAAACAAGGTAATATACTTAAATACACTGCAAAAAGAGGCAGGGATTTTGTAGCAAAACAGATATCCATGGATAAAGGAGCACGTCGGGTGGGGGAGTTTTCTTTGACTGATAAGAGATTCTCAAAAATTGATAAATTTATGGCCAATACCCTGTTTGATGAAAATTTTGGTGGCAAACATGGTAATTGTCACCTTGCGGTAGGTATGTCCTATTCTGATACCTTTGACGGAGACCCGTCAAAACTTAACAAGTTGCTAAAAGAACAATTAGGCTTCAATGACTCGGCTTTACATTGGGATTTGATTAACACCGAGGATAAAACCGTAACCGCATATCTCAAGTCAGGTGGCAAGAAAATCATATATGAAAATGGAATGTTCAGATACTGATTCATGAAAAGTAAAAAAAAA
>CAZSZQ010000135.1:0-9407 GCA_964610475.1 uncultured Desulfatiglans sp. | reverse complement strand
GCCACACGGGTTCCTGATCCCTGTCTTGAAACAAATATGCCTTCTGCCTCAAGCTCCTTGTAGGCCCTGGCAACTGTGTTGGGGTTGATAAGCAGTTGTTCTGCAAGCACACGGATAGGCGGTACAATCTCACCAGTAGTAAGCCGACCTGAGGCGACCATGTGCTTTATCTGTGTGACGATCTGCTGGAAAATAGGCACACCGTCTTTTGTCGAGATATGTATTTTTATCATTGATATTTTCTTGACTGTAAAATTGTATTAATACAATAATACAATTGTATTAATGTGTCAATACAATATATTTTCTTTTTAATGATAAATTTTTCTTGACCCTCACGTTGAGTTATTTTGTAGAGTCTTGATAATGGAGGAGATTATGAATGTTTATCCTGTAAACAGGCTTGCAACACTGGCCGGTGTGAGAGTGAACACTGCATCATTATGATGACACATGTCTGCTCAAATCCTCCTTGCGCAGTGACTCGGGTTGCAGGCTGTATGATTGTTGAGGATCTTTTAAGTCTGAAGCAGTTTTTTTTTATTACAAACTGGATTTTTCATTGGATAGAAAAGTTTTATCCTGCCTCAATGTTTCCTGAACCTTCCTTGCCAGTAGTTCTCTGGTAAATGGTTTTTTTATAAAGTTTAAACCTTTATAAAGAATACCCTCATGTACAATACCGTTTGATGTGTATCCGGACATAAACAGCACCCTGATATCCGGACGGATTTTTGTTATTTTTTTGGCCATATCCCTTCCGTTCATTCCAGGCATCACCACATCTGACAGGAGCATATTTATATCGCCGGTGTAATTCTCGACAACACTAATAGCTCTTGCAGCGCTACCAGCAGTTATAACATTGTATTTAAGGTTAGCCAGTATTGTTTCACATACCTTGAGTACAGACTCATCATCTTCAACTATAAGGATGGTCTCCCCATGTCCCCCCGGCAACATGGTGTCAGTTTTTTCTTCTCCAGCCGCCTCATATGATTTATGCCGGGGAAGGTATATCTTAAAGAGAGCACCCTTACCCGGTTCGCTGTCTATAGTAATAAACCCTCTGTTTTGTTTAATAATCCCGTATACTGTTGAAAGCCCAAGCCCTGTACCCTTTCCCGGCGCCTTGGTGGTAAAAAATGGTTCAAAGATATTCAGGAGTGTTTCTTTATCCATTCCCATTCCATCATCTTGAAAGGTAAGCAAAATATATTCACCGGGAATGGAACCGGGGTGTCTTACAGTATAGGCCTTGTCAAGGACTATATTCCCCGTTTCGATTTGTATCTTACCGGTTCCTTCAATGGCATCCCTGGCATTTACACTTAAATTTACCAGAATTTGATCGATCTGTGCGGGGTCCATCATTACTGCCCAGATATCATGCCCAGGTTTAAAGGACAACTCAATATCTTCACCGATAAGGCGTTTGAGCATCTTGAGCATTCCATCAAGCGTATCATTAAGATTTAAAACCCTGGGATCAATAGTCTGTTTTCTGGCAAAGGCCAGAAGCTGTTTCGTTATATCCGCAGAACGCTTGGCTGCATTAAGGATCTCCTGGAGGTGAGTCTTGTATTGCGAATCTATATCTGCCATGGATAGTGCAACCTCTGATCTGCCTATAATGACTGTAAGCATGTTATTATAATCATGTGCAACCCCTCCTGCCAGACGGCCTATAGACTCCATCTTCTGGGCCTGGGTTAATTGTTCCTGGAGTTGATCACGATCTTCCTCAATAGTTTTAAGCTCTGTAATGTTCTGCGTAACAGATATCATTATTTTCTGTTCTTCCAGGAGTAGAAATTCTGCCGAACAGAGTGCGTCTATTATCTCTCCTGACTTTGTTTTTCTTTTAACCTCCATATTTCTTACACCGCCCCCATCCATAATCCGGGACATAATGTAAAGACGGTCTTCAGGATTCACCCAGGTATCAAGTTCACGCCATGTTTTACCTATTACTTCATCCCGTTTGTACCCAGTATCATTCAGCATGGCCTCATTAACCTCAAGATACCGCCCCTCTTTCATTGATGTTAATGATACCCATACAGGGGTTGCCTGAAATGTCTTTTCGAATTTTAACAGGGATTGACGCAAGGCCTCTTCTGCATTCTTAGGCCCTGTGATATCGTTAACAAACCCCTCTATAGCAATAGCATTTCCGGCATCATCACATACCGGCCTGCCGCTTTCCCATACCCATTTTTTCTCACCATTTGCACTGTTAATTTGATAAGTCATTCCAAAGGCTTGTTTCTGATCCACGGCTCTCAGTAGAATTTTTTGAACCTTTTCAATATCTTTCTGTTGGATAATATTCATGTAGGAAAATCCGGAATCATAAACCATCTGTCTGGTTGAATAACCGGTCAATGCCATGCAACCATCACTCACAAATTCCATTTGAAAATCATGATTATTTATACTGCGGCGATAGGCCATACCTGGGAGGTTACTCATAAGGGTAGCCAGGCGTCTCTGGCTCTCTTTTAAGGCCTCTTCAGCTATCTTTTGATCGGTAATGTCACGTAAAAAATTCAGTGTAGCCTTCTTTCCCTCCAAGGTACAGACTGTTGCATTACTCTCAACCCATCTTATTTCACCCGACTTGTGAATTATCCGGAAGATGAGGTCAGGTTTCATTGAGATACCCTGTTCGCGTTTAGTATTTCGTTCCATTACGAGCTTTTGATCATCCGGATGCACAAATTCTAGAAAAGATCTTGACAAGACCTCTTCCTGCCTGTATCCGCTGATCTCTTCAGCCTTTTTATTCACAAAAACCAGCTTTCTATCTTTGATGATAAGAATTGCCTCTCCGGCGTTTTCAACAAGCAGGCTATAATTTATCTCGCTGAAATCATATTGCTTATGGGAAAAATGGAAATATATTGATAATATGCTTATAGCAATTACAATAAGCAGTATGGAGTCAATGAGGTAACCCAATGTCATAAGCCCTGGTGCAAAGATCAGCGCGACAGGATAATAGATTTTAAATGTACCCCAGGCTCCTAATGATACACCTGTTAAAATGCCGGAAGCTATCCGAAGATGACTTACACGGCAAATTATAACACCTGTCCAGATATTCATCCATCCTGCACATATAAACGCGGTAAAAACCCCCCATGATAAAGGTGCAAAAAGAAAACCGCACATGATTAAAAAAAGAAATTCAGCGGCATACAGGGCAATCCATATCCGTGGGTATCTTTTATCTAAAAAGGTGTACCAGCCGAAAAGAAGCAGACTGCTGCTTGTTATGGATGCAAGCAGTGCGACCGTTAAAAATAAGCTGAAATATCTGTTATCGCGGATCAGAATGGTCATGAGCATAAGCGCAAGCCTTATTGCATCGGTAAACCATGCTGTTGACCATACACCAAGATAGGTTTTTTTATACTTCAGGAGCAATAAAAAATAGGTAAAAGAAAAAATTAACGCACAAAATAACGTAGCAGAAATAGAAAAGGGAAGCCATCCTGACATGATACTTACTCCTTTTATGGATAATTGCTGTTTAAAATATGTACGATCAGACTACTGACTGTTATTCATATCCAGCCAGAAATTTATTTATCAAGCTCATCCCTGATTGCGCGGCCGATTTTTTCAAAATTATATGGCTTTTTAATATATGCACCCGCACCAAGTCTCAGTGTTTCTTTAACATGTTCATTTTCAGAAAATCCGCTGGCTATTATAGCCTTCTGTTTCGGGTTTAATTTCAGGATTTTTTTATATGTTTCAAGCCCGTTAATGCCGGGATCCATAATCATGTCCAACACAAGCAGATCTGCTGAACCATTTTTCATGTAATTTAATGCCTCTTCTCCGCTTGCTACAGCTGTAACTTTGTATCCAAGCTTATTAAGGATCTGAGTAAGTATTATTCTTTGCTCCTCCACATCATCAACAATCAATATTGATTCTCCCTTTGCCATGTATGTGTCGATAGGTATTGACATCTTTTTTTCAGATATTTCTTCCCTACTGACCGGGAAATATATCGTACAGGTTGTTCCTCTGTTTTCTTCACTGTTGATATCAACATAACCTTTATGATCCTTTACCGTCCCCCATACCACTGTCATACCTAATCCTGTTCCGCTCCTGCCCATTTTCTTCTTGGTGTAAAAGGGTTCAAAAATTTTTGTCAGATCTGTTTTTGATATGCCTTCTCCTGTATCAGATACGGTAAGTGTTACATATTCCCCCTCACTGATGTTTTCATATCCCGTAACAGGCTGATCGAGGTACCGGTTTTTTGTTGATATACTAATATTTCCACCTTCAGACATGGATTCTGCAGCATTGGACACAAGGTTCATAATCACTTTAGACAGGTTGGCTGGAGAACCAAAAATATTAAACAGGCTCTCATCCAGATCTTTTTCTACTTTTATTTTGGGATGAAAGGATAAAATGCTTTCATATTCGGGGCTTATTAAAAATTCGGTTATGATATTATTCAGATTTACAACTTCATTTATTGAAATTTCTCTTCTTGCCAGGGTCAATAAATCCTGTACAATAGCAGCCGCCCTTTCCCCTGCCTTTTTGATAGTTGACAATGGCCCTCTCAGTGGGTTCTCTTCAGACATGTCCATAATTAACAATTCCGGATAACTTACAATACCTCCAAGAATATTGTTAAGATCATGAGCTACACCGGCAGCCAGGGTGCCCAGGGCTTCCATTTTTTGCGCACGTACAAGCATTGATTGCATTTTTTTAGCTTCGGATATATCAACTACAGTTATTATCAGGCCTTTTGAAGAATCTGTTGAGTCCAAAGGACAGAATCCCAGGATGCAATTGAGGATAGTACCGCTCTTCCTGACCCATTGTGTCTCAATGTTACCGGTTCTCGAATCGTGAAGGCCAATTGGAAAATATTTTTTCACACGTTCATATTCTTTTTCATTAGGGAAGAGTATTGAAATATTTTGACTTAACAAGAATTTCTCCCCGTAGCCAACCATAAAAAACAACGCCTCATTGGCCCATTCCAGCCTGTTATTATTTATTAATCCGATCCCGATTGGAGAAGCCATAAGAATAGCCTTCATTTTTCGCTCACTTTCCATCAGGACCTTTTCTACCTGTTTACGTTCGGTTACCTCCTTTTCGAGGGCGTCCCTTGAGACGGTTGTTATCTTCAGGTCATTCACCATTCTGTTAAAACTTGACGCCAGATCACCTATCTCATTATTGGATTTGATATCTATCGCAAGGGATAACTGCCCTTTTCCAACCTTTTCCGCCGCATCTCTTAGTTCAATAACAGGTTTTGTTAATCTTCTTGACAGAAAAACACCTGAGATAATTGCTATTGCCAGGCTCAAGAGCATAACGGATCCGGAAAGGATCAGTGTCATTACAACCGGTTGATATGCCTCCAGTACAGGCAACTCAACAACTACTGCCCATTCCGGCATAACTAAGGGAATATGGCTTGCTATTACGTATTGACCTGAAATTCCTCTTGATATCTCCGGAGATATGCCAGATGGAGCAGCTTTTTCCTTTACATAGATACCGACTTCCCTGAGATGCATCAGGTTTTCTCTCTTTAATACCTGGCTTATGTCACGATATGCAATTAAATATCCCTTTTTTTCCACAACATAGGCCTCACCGCTTTCCCCTATCCTGATCCTCCCCATCAGGTCCCACATAAATTTCAGATTCAATTCAGCTGCAAGTACACCGGAATAATCGCCAAAAACATCTGTGACCGGTACTGCAATGATCATCATTGGTTCACTTGTTATCTCATCTATATATACAGGGCCGATATATCTCTCTTTGTTTTTTGACTTTTGGAATAATTCATCCTGGCTATAATTCATGGGCTGTGGCGACATTATATTTGTTATACGGGATATCCTTGCAGTCTCGGTCTTTTGTGAATTAAAAATAACCAATTGACGAAATGCAGGTTCAAGGCCCATAAGCCTCTCCAATACATCATCCTGTTCCTTTTCCGGCAGGGTTATCAGGTTTCTGTGACTGGAAACTGTTTTCAGGATATTGAATTTTTCCTGGATAAAATATTCAACAGAATTTGCTGCATCTTTTGCGGTAAGATTCTGGTTTGTCAAAATAATTTTTTGCTGGGCCTGAAAGCTGAAATACATTTGCAGGCTGGTCGCCACAAACAGGACTGCCATAATCAGCACAGAAAAACTTATAGCCAATGTTACTGAAAGGCTTCTGAATTTGCATGTATTTTTAAGCCCGGTCAATTTAGCGGATAATCTCCTTTGCCCTGCTTAACAAGCCATCACTCACTTGAAGTCCCAGCTCTTTAATCGAACGGTAATTTATAAACAAATGACTCTCAGGAGTGGCAACAGGGATTGTACCGGCAGGAGTTCCTTTAAAAATTTTATCAATCAGGGTAGCAGCAAGCATGCCTGTTTCAAAAAAGTCAGGGTGAAAGGTATAAATTGCTCCAAGATTGACTGTGAAGGGCGCCCCCCCGCCAAGGGGTATTTTATGTTTATTAGTAAAATTTATAATCGCTTCAAAACCATCAGGGGCATGATTAATGAACTCGGGCATAATCAGTATGGCATCAATGCCTATATCCTGCAGTGAGCTCCTCTTATTAAGCGAGTTTTTAAGTTCTTCAACACTTGAAATATGATCCTCCAGCAATGTTATACCAAAGGATGGGGCAGCCTCGCGTAGCGCCTCAGCCACCTTTTGTGTTGTAGGATATTGGGGATCATAGAGTATCAGGATGCGTTTTGCCTGGGGCGCAAACTTCGGGAAAAAACTCAGGCGCATGACATCATTGTCCGCACCAGGGAACCGGACACCGGTTATATTACCGCCAGGCTGCCGAACACTGTCTATAAGGCCTGTTTCTTCTATATTGGAATTGGCAAATACAACCGGGATATCTGTCCCCTGTGTTGCTTCCTTGGCAGCAATGCTTGCCTCTGTGGGGAATGTAAAAATCAGGTCAACCTTGTCCTGAACAAATTTTTTTGCAGCCTGTTTTTCCTGTTCAGGATCCATGTTTGCGATCCGGATATAGTAATTGATATTTTCTCCTTCTATATAACCCATGTCGGTCATTTTGGCCTTGAAGCCCTCAGCGATAATAGTAAAGGCCTCCACCTCAGAAAGAATACCTACACGGTATACCTTTTTTTCTTCTCCACAGCCTCCTAAAAGCATAAAAATCACAAACATCATGATCAGGGCTGGAATCTGCCTCATTGATATAATATATTTGTAAAATTTCATTTTTTACCACCACACTACGATGATTTTCAGTTAATTTACATAAAGCATTATCTGCCTGATGTATTTTATAAGCCTGTTATTGTTATATAATCGTCAACTAATTGGATATTCTTAAATATTCAATTATCTCCATGTGTTCAATTATATCTCAAAACTCTATTGTAAAATCCGATTATTTTAAAAAAACAAAGTTGTCTGAATCTTTCCGGAGGCATAAAAGGGCGTAAACGGGTATTTTTATCAATTTACTGGTTTATAATTCATCATACTGCATAAGCATATATATCAAGCAAAGGATTTTTTACTCTCCTTGACAACTGTATATGAATATTGGTATCAGTAACTAATGTCCACATACAATTATTCCATTGATGCAAGATAGTTACTTGTTCAAAAACAGTTATAAAATCCTGAAATCTCTTTATCGATTAAAGGATTGATATGCAAAATATACAAATAATAAATGTGATTCCAAAGTTCAGGAGGAATTATTACATTCTGTCATCTACTATACAATCCTTTTATTAAATTGCAGGTTTTTAATGGAAATAAAATGGAGATAAAAAATATGAATAAATTACCCTTTCTCATACCTGTTCTAATAATCTTACTTGACCCTGTTCTCTCTATGGCATCCGAAAGACTTTATGTAACTGATTCATTTACAATAAATCTGAGAACAGGCCCCAGCAACGAAAACAAGATAATCAGGATGCTGAGTTCAGGTCAGGCGCTTGAGGTTCTGGAAGCCCAGGAAAAATGGAGTCGTGTCAAGGCTGTTATGAAAAACGATATAGAACTGGAAGGCTGGGTTCTCAATCAATATCTGATTGACCGTGTTCCCTATGAGACACAGGCCAAAACCCTGCTTACTGAAAATCATAAGCTTAAAGAAAGCCTCGAAAACCTCACTTCACAGTTCAAATCAGCTGAAAATGATAAAAAGGATGTTACCGCTCAATTCATTCAAACACAGAGTGAACTTACCTCTTTAAACAGAGATTATGAGGCTCTTAAAAATGCATCATCAGAATATTTATCTTTAAAAGCTGAATATGATGCAAATCTCTTAAAGATAAAATCAACGAAAGAAAGATTGAATCAGCTTGAAATAGAAAATGCAACCATAAAAAAGTCTCAAAACTATATGTGGTTTGCAGCAGGGGCAGTTGTCCTGTTGTTTGGCATGATAATCGGATCAATACTTGGAAGACAGTCCAGAAAGCACACTTCCTCTTATTTTTAATAATTGTCTCTTGTAAAATTACCGAGAGTTCCAGTAAGAACTGGATATTTGAAATCCGTCAGTTAACCGGTGATTGATTTTACTGGCGGAGAGAGAGGGATTCGAACCCTCGGTAAAGCTTTACGCCCTACACTCGCTTAGCAGGCGAGCGCCTTAAGCCAAACTCGGCCATCTCTCCATTAGAAGTTTTAAGGTGCGTATAATAATTGTACACCTTATAAATATCAAGGGTAAAATCAATGCCCTTATTTTTTTATCCTGTTTCAGGATTCTTTCCTGTACCCGACTATCCCCTTTCTAAGGGCATTTATTGAGTCCCTGTAATTCGGACTGTTAAACACAAAAGCTCCTGCAACAAATACATTTGCACCGGCAGCAGATACCTTTGCTATGGTCTCCGGGTTTATACCGCCATCCACTTCTATATCGATTTTGCGGCCCCTATTTTCGATCATCTCCCTGAGCCTTCTTATCTTGGTCAAAGTGGCAGGGATAAACTTCTGACCGCCAAAACCGGGGTTTACAGTCATGACCAGAACCATATCAATATCATCAATGACATACTCCAGAACATCAATGGGTGTGGCAGGGTTAAGGGAAACGCCGGCTTTGCACCCTGCGCCTTTTATGATCTGGATAGACCTGTGCAGATGGTTAACCGCTTCAGCGTGTATGGTAATGATATTTGCGCCTGCCTCTGCAAACGCACCAATATACTGATCAGGGTTTTCTATCATAAGGTGCACATCAAGGGGGAGTTTTGTAGCCTTTTTTACCCCTTCAATAACCAGCGGGCCTATTGTTATGTTGGGGACAAAATGACCGTCCATTACATCCACATGTATATAGTCAGCCCCTGCCCTTTCAGCAGCCTGAACCT
>CAZSZQ010000134.1:0-9581 GCA_964610475.1 uncultured Desulfatiglans sp. | reverse complement strand
TCAGAGCGGATCGCCGCAGAAACAGCATCAATGCCGGAGAAACCATGTGCGTGGACCAGTTCTGGCTCGAAACTGCGGAACCAAGGGAACAGGACCTTGCGGCCGAGGCCCTTATGAGATATGGCGCCAGTGCATGGGCTGCCCATTTTGTCGGGCTGTTCCTGTCTGATATTCCAAATGCCCCGGCATTTTTCAACAAGAAGGTGCCTGTTGAGACCGGCATTGGCTGGTATATAAAATATCTTTACGATATAGGCGTACTGGGCCCTGGTAAAAAGATCGATTCTGCACCACTCCCAATGGAAGAATATGGCACTGTACAATTCCGCAAGGCATTTCTGGATGCTGTTGCGCGGCGGGCTGGTATTGGTGATGCACTGGCAGAGGGCGCATTTCATGCCGCAGAAAAATGGGGACGGATAGAAGAGGACCTGGAAAGCGGTGCATTGCGTATGCCGGCCTGGGGTGCTGTCGGTCACTGGACACTCCCGACCGCAGAGTGGGCATACAATTACCTGCTTGGGGCAGGTGACCCGAGCTGGCACGGGCTTGTGGGCGCAGTAGGCCCTTCACAGGATGGGACACCGATTGAGAAAAAGCTTGAAATCCTGTCAAAGAAGACAATCCCCTATACCGACGATATCTTCATGTTTAATTACGCATGGAAAGGTGATGAGGCATGGAAGACAGGCCTTTATTCAGCACACAAGGCCAAAGAGGTTGCCTTTTCCAGGTATTATGCCTCATTCTGGAATGAATCCATGGCCTTCTGTGAGATGTTCCTCCCTTCTATTATGACAACCTCACCTGAAATCGAGATGAAATATTATAAGGCGGTTACAGGCAGGAATGACTCCTTTGCAGATACCATGAAGGTTGGCCAGAAGATCTGGACTTTGGAACGCGCTATCAGGGTAATGCACGGAAGAAGCAGAAAGACCGAGGTATTTGCTCCTTTCATGTACAGACCGGGTGCAGGTTGTATGACATTCTTCGGCGGTGTGCCGATCTATGAAAATGGCAAATGGCACACTGATGATGCCCCTGATATGTACCTGGACAGGCAGGGAGTGGAAGATTTTAAGACACATTTCTACAAGCTTGAAGGCTGGGATAAAGAAAACGGCTGGCCAACAAGAAAGACGCTTGAAGGCTACGGAATGAAACATGTAGCCGATACAATGGAAAAGAAGGGAAAGCTGGGCTCCTGATTTTAAAGATGCTCATCATCCTTTTTTAACGGGGAGGGTGGCCTCCATCTCTCCCCACTCTCACGTAAGCAGAGGCGCCTTTGGCGCCTCTGCTTATTTATGGTAACTGTTCTTCACGGGTAGTCTCCTGGTATAATCCTCTGCGTATCTTTACCATTCTTCCCCTCTTTGTAACCCGCATGCCACATCCTGAATAGCCGGGCCGGTTGAGTCAAACAGGGTAATCCTCTCCCGGCCTTCTCTGCCTTTTTTGCCCTGACAACTATTTCCACCGGCACGCTGTAAACTCATGTGCCGGATATAATTCTGATTTTCAACTCTATCTCCTCCAAAAAAATATCTGTAAATAAGATAAGGTATTTCCCGCAAGCAATAGATATATTATAATCTATAGCAAACTTTACATATACCGATATTTATGTAATAGCATAATTGTTTTTTCTATAACTTTAAAGAGTATCAGGAGAGTCTTCATTTGAATAAATATGTAAAGCTCATTACCTGGATCATGGTTCTTGCAGTGTTGCTTTGTTCTGCAATCGGCGGAGGCTTATGGTATTTCTGGTCAAGCAGCCTTCCCTATACAGGGAATCTTGAGAAATATAACCCCCCTGTTATCACAGAGGTCTACAGCGCGGAAGGGGAGATAATCGGCCGATTCTGGGATGAAAAAAGAATCATGATTCCCCTTGAAAAGATGCCTCAAAACCTTATCAATGCATTTGTTGCTGCTGAGGATGGTCAGTTTTATAAACACAGGGGCATAGATATAAGCAGCATAATCAGGGCGGCAATAAAAAATCAGCTGGCCGGCAGAAAAAAACAGGGTGCAAGCACCATAACCCAACAGGTGGCAAGGCTGCTGCTGCTTAAAAGTCAGGAAAAGCAGTACAAGAGAAAGGTGAGGGAGATAATTCTCTCATTTCAGATAGAAAAGAATTTTTCAAAGGAGGAGATACTCTTTCTGTACCTGAATGAGATATACCTGGGGAGCGGGGCATATGGAGTAGAGTCTGCTGCAAAAACCTACTTTAACAAAAGTGTGGCCGAGCTTAATCTTGCAGAATGTGCCATGCTTGGAGGGCTTTATCAGGCACCCACAAAGTATTCTCCCTTAAACAATTTTGACAGGGCAAAAGTCCGACAAAAATATACACTCGAAAGAATGCTTGAGAATGGTTTTATAACCAGAGCCCAGCATGATGAAGCTGTTGAAACACCCATTGCCATACACCAGGAAAAGGAAAACACCTTTGACAGGGCTCCATATTTTACTGAGTATATAAGAAAATATCTTGAAAAGCAGTATGGCAGAGACCTCCTGTATACCGGTGGCCTCAAGGTTTATACAACAGTAAACCTTGATATGCAGCAAAAGGCGGTTAAAGCCCTGGAAAAGGGGCTTAAAGAGCTGGATAAAAGAGAGGGGTACAGGGGGCCGCTTGGAACTGTTACTCCTGATGAATATGAAACTGTAATAAAAGAGGTAAATGAAAATTTTAAAAAATCTCCGCCCTCCGCAGGCCTTACAGTCAAAGGAATAGTATCTGAAATTAATGATGAAACAGGAGAAGCCATAGTGTTATCGGGGGACCTGAAATGCCTGCTTGCCTTTGAGGGTATGAAATGGGCAAAGGCGTATAAACCGGGCGACACCTATTCTCCTCTACCAAAAAAGATAAGTGATTCCGTCAAGACTGGAGATATTATATTATGTCAGCTTGATAAGCCTGCTGAAGAGCCCTTTGACTGGAGTGTGTCTCTTGAGCAGGAACCTGTAGTACAGGGAGCTGTATACACCCTCGAGAATCAGACCGGCAGGGTCAGGGCAATGGTAGGAGGGTATAAGTTTAATGAGAGTCAGTATGACAGGGCAAACCAGGCAAAACGTCAGCCAGGATCGGTATTCAAATCTATAATATATGCAGCTGCCCTTGATAACGGTATGACCCCTTCCACCATAATTCTTGATACGCCCTATATTTCAAGCCTTAATCCGGATGATGATATCTGGCGGCCTAAAAACTATAAAGAGAAGTTTCTTGGACCTACCCTGTTCAGAAAAGGGCTGATTCTGTCAAAGAATGTTATAACGATAAAAATACTCAAACAGATAGGCATAAAAACAGCCATCGATTATGCACATAGAATGGGTATTGAATCACAACTCGGGTATGATCTATCCCTTGCACTCGGGACTTCAGGTGTTACTCTCAGTGAAATAACCCGCGCCTACTCTGTTTTTGCCAATAACGGCATGCTTTTCAAACCTTATTACATTGAAAAGATAGAAGACAGGGAAGGTCATGTTATAGAAGAAAACCATCCGGATGTGAGACCGGCGATACCTGATGATACAGCATATGTGATGACAGATATTCTGAGGGGCGTCATTATGGAGGGCACCGGATGGAGAATAAAGGAGCTGAATAGGCCTGCAGCAGGAAAGACAGGCACCACTAATGACCTTAAGGACGCGTGGTTTGTTGGGTTTACCCCTGAACTGGTAACAGGTGTTTGGGTAGGTTATGATTCAAGCGACTCTATGGGAAAAGAAGAAACCGGCTCCCGTTCTGCAAGCCCCATATGGTTATATTTTATGTCTGAAGCCCTTGAGGGTAAACCTGTTCAGGATTTTATTGCACCCGAAAGTGTTGTGTTTGTTAAAATTGACAAGGATTCAGGTCTCCTCGCGAGCCCCTACTCAAAGGAAACCGTATTTCAGGGTTTCAAAAAAGGGACAGAACCTAAAGAGTATGCGATAAAACCTGAGGCACCCAAATCAGGGAACTTCTCTGAATTCGATATGGATTTTACTGATGAGCAAAACCGGTAATAATAAAGGCATGAATATCAATCTGTAAAATAAGTGCAGTAGTATTAAAGGGAGGCGAATACCGGGCAGCGCTATTATTTGCCCGGATTATAGACCGGCAGCTTCAGGGTAATAACCGTAGTGTCTACTTTATCTGTATTTATATCTATAAAGCCCTTTAAAAGGCGGATGATTCTATGAGTGATATAAAAGCCCCGGCCCTTTGCCTCTCCTTCAAGCAGCTGCATACGTACATCCTCAGGTATAGATCCAGTGTTGGTTACCTCAACACAGGCATAGTCCTGTTGCTGATATGTCCTTATGCCCAGTTTTCCGCCCTGGAAGGGAATAGCCTTTGTGGCATTGTTTAAAAGGTTATCCAGCACCCTTTCCAGGAACAGCGGGTAGCAGTAGATAACAAGGTCATCTTTAAAGGGGCCCTGTTCCAGGGTTATGTTCTGTCTGATCTGCTCTCTGATAGCCTCCTCGTTTATCTCGAATCTGCGTTTCACTATCTGTGTTACATTGACGGCCTGTTCTCTGCCCACATGGGATAAACTCATCGCCATTTCCTGCATGCGACTTGTTTCTTCCATCAATATCTGAACATACCGGCTTATCTTGCTGTCATTACCGGGGGCGCACTCCTTTTCAAGCAGTCCATGCAGTCTTCTGGCAAATCCGGCTGTGGCAATGGCCGGGTTTTTAAAATCATGGAGAATATCATCGAGCCGCTCCATCCTCTGTGCCTTCATCAGCTCTCTTCCCAGAAAAAGAAATATTTCTATCTCTTCATTTGTGTAGCCCTTTCTCTGATCAACCGCATCCACAGTCATAAAATGGGTTATATCATCACCTGATTTCATGGGTATATAAAGTATAGAGTTGATGTTCCTTATCAGTGACAGCCTCTTTGTGTTTACAGATATCAGGCTGCTTTTCTGGGGGTCAGTAACAAGTACATAGGATGATGTGACAATTTCATGGGGCGTTATCTTTTCAGGGTATTTCAGCCCCAGTACAACTTCAAAGGAAGGTTCGCTGTCAATCGGCAAGCTCTTGCCTATACCATGAAATGAAATGGAATCAGGATACCCTGCTTCAAGAACTACGTTCTTCATGTCTTCAGTTACTGAAAACAGTGCGCAGCTCTGGAGGTTTATAATATCGGCAAGTTCGGGGATCAGCCGGTTAAAGATATCCTTCATCTTAACCCCTTCGAGTTTTCCCATCCTTGAAAATATCTGCATTAGGATAGTCTCTTTCTTTTCGTTCATCCTCTGCATCAGCAGAATTTTTTTTCTGGCTATCACAAATCCAAGTCTTTGTGACATAAGTGTAGCTACCTGTGCCTCAAGTGGTGCAAAAATCCTGTTCTTCTGCATGTAGTAGATCTGGATTACCCCTGTCGTGTTTCGTTCATGAGGGAAAAACCTCGGGATTTCAAAGGGTATTGCCATAAGGCTGTTTACCCCTTTCCTTTCGACAATGGTCTTGTCTGTATACAGCTCCTCCTGCAGGATATCCGGGACGATAAAGGGCTTTCCAGTGGTTAATACCTTGCCTGCCACGCTGCCTTCTATAGCGATCTGGCTGGGTCTTGTTTCTTCTTCTAAAGGGTATGAGCCGTATGAAAGCATCTGCGAAGTATAGGGATCATATATCCTGACAGATGCCAGAACCGCATTAAGGGATTCAACAAGTCTTTTTGCTATAAGTTCAAGGATCTGCCTTTCTGAATGATCCGGGTTAATATTTATGATCGTATCTACAAGCTGAGTCATTTTGCTTACAAAATCAGGGAGGAGATTTCTGGCAATCCATTCAGTAAGGTTATTCCAGAAAAGGTCACCCTCCGGGATAGCAGCTGCCCAGCCCTGCTTTTTTATCAGATCAATTTGGCTTTTAGAGACACCAAACATACTTTTTTGTTCCCGGTGAGTGTTTTTTTATTAACGCCGCTTTAATGCTCCAGGTCAGTAATTCCTTTATAAATAATATCAAAAAGCTCTCTGATATCTTCCTTTTCTATACATGAAAATGCTATGCGTAAATCGGTCTTGCCGATGGATATTGTGCCCACTCCGTATTTATCAAGTATATAAACCCTGAGCGCTTCAGCATCAACGGTCTTGAGTTTGAGACACATGAAGTATCCCGAGTTAAAAGGATAAACCTCCCATACTTTATCATATTTTTTTTCAGAAAGCACCTTTTTAACTTCATTAGCCCTTTCTTTCATAATTTTGTATTTCTCATCGCTTTCAGGGCCAAAATTTTCAGAGGCAAGGGATTTTGAAACTATTGTCTGGCTCAGGTGCGAGACATTTGAGATATTACCCCTTACATCACCGCCGGTTTTTCTTTCAAGGGCGTCATAAAAAAGTTCCGCATCGCCATCAGTAACAGCCCCGTATGTAATGAAACCTACCCTGAGCCCCCATACAAATATCTCCTTTGTTGCCCCATCAAGCTTGATGGCAAAAAGCCTCGGATGCCTCCCTATCAGGTGGCTGAAAACCGATTCCTTCATAACATTATCCTCAAAAAAAAGCCCGAAATAGGCATCATCCGTAACCGCTACCACATTTGTACCCTTTTCTGCGATTTCAGTCAGGATATCTGCTATCATAAGCCCCTCTTCTCCTGTAATACTGTATCCTGTAGGATTATTTGGGAAGTTGAGCAGAACCAGAAGTTTTTTTGCATTTTTTGCCTGTTCTTCAAGACATTTTTTGAAGCCCTCGGCATTAAACCCTCCTCTGTTGTTAAAAAGAGGATATTTTACTATCTTTCCGCCGTTTCGTACTTCAAAAATCATACTGTAGTTGCCCCAGTTTTTGTCAGGAAGGATAATAATTTCACCCTTATCCACCCACATATCCGCAACAACAGAAAGACCATGGGTGATTGCATTTGTTACAACGGGCAGGCTTATCTTTTTATCCTTCAGAGGGGGGTTTTTTTCCAGAATATAATCCTTCCATGCCTTTCTTAAACCTGCGGTTCCATATGAAGGGGCATAGGTGAGGGATTCTTCAGGGCTTATGTTGCCGATAAGCGACATCACCGATGAAAGATACATTGTTCTACCCTTTTCTGTTGCCATACCAATAGTTGCATTAAACTTGTGTGCCTTTGCCTTTGCTTCAGCACTCTGAGTAAGTATTCCCTTTGGGTAATAAAGGGATTTCCCGACAACTGAAAGCATATCGTATATATGCGGATTAGCCTTTTTTATGATTTCATTTAATTCTATTGCCAACGGATTCATATTTTTCTCCAAAAAAAAGTCTGATAATTCGATTCCTGAAAATGTTTCAGGCATAACTAGCCGGGGTATTTAAAAAATGTCAAGAAAAATCATTTAGTTATTCATGTTTGAAATATCTTGACTTGGAAATGGACATCTTTATATATTCACATTCGATCAAAAAACCGTGACCCGCTGTTTAACGCAGGACTTTATAATATATAACAGATAAAAGGTTCAAGAAATGAATTGATAAAAATCCCATATCCATTCTTTTTTTTTAATTCAACACATAAGGAGCAGAGCAATGGAATATAAAAATATCCTTTTCAGCGTGGAAGGTAATGTTGCGGTATTAAAGTTTAACAGGCCTCAGGCCCTTAATGCTATTAATCCGGAGATGCTTAAAGAGGTTAATCACGTACTTGATGAAATTTTAAAAAACCGCGATATGAAGGTGCTTGTTCTTACAGGCGAAGGAGACAAGGCATTTGTGGCAGGTGCTGATATAAAACACATGGTTAACCTTGCTCCTCTTCAGGCAAGAGAGTTCAGCAGGGTTGGACAGGAGGTGCTTTTACGTATTGAGCTGCTTCCTATCCCTGTTATTGCATGTGTAAACGGTTTTGCACTTGGCGGGGGCTGTGAGATAGCCATGGCATGCGATTTTATCTATGCCTCTGAAAAGGCAAAATTCGGCCAGCCTGAGATAAACCTGGGTGTGATCCCGGGTTTTGGCGGCACTCAGAGGCTTGCACGGCTTGTGGGCAGCAATATAGCAAAAGAACTCTGCATGACGGGCGGAATGATTAAGGCTGACGAGGCAAAAAGCATCGGTCTTGTAAACAAGGTGTTTCCTGCAGAAACACTTTGGGAAGAGACCATGAAAACCGCTTCACTTATTGCTTCAAAAGGCCGGGTAGCCCTGAAAGGCATAAAAGAGTGCATTGACCGTGGCGCTGATATGGATCTGATTAATGGGTGCAGGATAGAATCCGATGCCTTTGGTCTTATATTCACAAGCCCTGACCAAAAAGAGGGTATGACCGCATTTCTTGAAAAGAGGACACCGGAATTCAAGGGAGATACGTTCTAATATTTTCTATGTCTGAAACCGCAGAAAAAGTCCTTTCCGGGGATATCAGGGCGGGAGCCCGGCTAATAAGCGATATTGATAATGGTGTGCCTGGTGTAAGAGAGGTGCTCAAGGAACTTTATCCCTATACCGGTAATGCCTATGTGATAGGTATAACAGGCGCTCCGGGTGTTGGTAAAAGTACCCTGGTGGACAGGCTTATAGCATCTTTTCGAAGCAGAGGCGAAAAGGTAGGTGTGATAGCAATTGATCCCACAAGCCCGTTCAGCGGGGGCGCCATATTGGGTGACAGGATCAGGATGCAGCGTCACAGCAATGACAAAGAGGTTTTCATCAGGTCACTGGCCACAAGGGGTCATTTCGGCGGCCTTACATTATCCACACGGGGTGCGATCGATGTGATGGATGCCATGGGCAAAGACTATATAATTATCGAGACCGTGGGTGTCGGCCAGGATGAGGTGGATATCGTAAAGAAGGCACATACTACTGCCATTGTCCTTATCCCTGGGATGGGCGATGATATTCAGGCTATAAAGGCGGGCATACTTGAGATTGGTGATCTTTTTATCATCAATAAGGCAGACAGAGAGGGTTCTGACAAGACCCTGAGCGAACTTAATGCAATGATAGAAATGGGTATGAATGATGCCTATGAGATGAAATGGCATCCCCCTGTTATAAAGACAATTGCCTCGGAAGGAACTGGAATAGAAGAGGTTGTTTCAGAAATAGAGAGGCACAGGAGTTTCATTACACAGAAAAGAGGGAATATAAACCTCAGAAAGACAGAACAGGGGGCAAGGGAAGAACTCCTTGAAATAATAAAAAGCAGGATTATGGAAGATGTCTTTAACAGATTTGACAAAGATGATGATTTTGAAAAAGCTGTTAAATCAATAATGAATGGCGAGAAAGACCCCTACACTGTTTCTGATGAGTTGATCCTTGACAGGTTAAAGATTGAGTGAGGCGGTAAAGGGATTCAGCAATTACCGGATTACCGAAAAGTCTCTTACTCTTAATCTTACTCACTAATTTCCGTTTAAGAAATTGCATTATTGTCAATTTTTAATTGAGGCTGCTATACACAGCCTTTATAGGCCTTGATACGGCAAGGAGATGCTTTTTCAGGATGAGATCAAATAGCATTTTATCGTGTGTTTTAACTTTAAAGATCAGACAGGCATCTTGGAGTAGAGAATT
>CAZSZQ010000133.1:0-9627 GCA_964610475.1 uncultured Desulfatiglans sp. | reverse complement strand
TTTCAGGCCGTAAGGGCGTATTCAGCGCCCTTTTCCATGCCGGCCCTGTTAAGTTCGACAAGGCCTGCCTTTTTTGATTTTAAAACCTCACTCATCCCCCCTATAAGTGACTCCAGTGAGGTGACCCCTGTTTTTACCGCAAAAGCGCCAAGCATTACCATATTTAACGCACGTTCATTTCCCAGTGTGAGTGCTAATTTATTTGCCGGGATTTTTACGACTTCAATATCTGTTCTCTCAGGCTCTCTGTCAACAAGAGAGGAGTTTATCAGCATTATACCGCCTTTTTTTAAGAGTTTCTCATATTTAACCATTGATGGTTTATTCAGAATAACGGCAAAGTCGGGAGATGATGCCACCGGAGAGGCAATCTCTTCATCGGAAATGCATACAGTGCAATTTGCTGTCCCGCCTCTCACCTCTGCACCATAAGATGGCAGGTAAGTCACATTCATTTTGTCTCTCATTGCAGCAAAAGCCAGGATATATCCCATAGAAAGAACTCCCTGACCGCCTGATCCTGCAAAAGCTGTTTTGGTAATCATCTCAATATACCCTTTCTCACTTATTCTCTGAATTGTCCTTTATTACGCCGATGGGGAATGTCTTTGTCATGTATTCATCTATCCATTTGCATGATTCAACAGGTGACATCTTCCAGTTTGTGGGGCATGGGGACAATACCTCTACCAGTGAGTATCCGAGGTTATCAATTTGTATCTTAAATGCCTTTTTTATGGCCTTTTTTGCTGTCCTTATATTCTTGGGTGATGTGACAGAGACCCGTTCAATATAAATTGTACCGTCCAGAAGCCCTAACATTTCGCTCAGCCTCAGTGGATTACCATCCCTTTTTATATCTCTTCCACCCGGTGTAGTGGTAGATTTCTGCCCCACAATAGTAGTCGGCGCCATCTGGCCGCCTGTCATACCGTAGGTCCCATTATTGATAAAGATCGTAGTAATATTTTCACCTCTGTTTGCCGCATGTATTGTCTCTGCAGTGCCAATAGCAGCCATATCGCCGTCTCCCTGGTAGGTAAATACTATCCTGTCTGGAAGTACCCTCTTTAGACCGGTGGCAACAGCAGCGCCTCTGCCATGGGCTGCTTCGCCAACATCAATATCAAAGTAGTCATATGCAAGCACAGCACATCCTGCAGGGGGTACACAAATGGATCTGTCGGCTATATCAAGTTCTTCTATAATCTCTGCCACAAGACGGTGGGTTATGCCGTGACCGCAGCCAGGGCAGTAGTGAAAAACTGCATCCTTAAGGTACTTTGGTCTCTGAAAAATTGTTTCTTTCATAGTTGATCCCTTGAAAAAACCTGATAACGGTCTGCTATTCAGGATAATATTTTTTTATCTGTTCAAATATGTCCGCAGGTGTGGATACCGGCCCTCCGGGACGGCCATGAAAATGTATCCTGTTACTGCCATTAAGGCCAAGCCTTACATCCTCGATCATTTGACCCGTACTCATCTCATAGACCAGAAATTCCGTGTTGTTTGAGGCTGCCTCCCTTAAAAATCTTTCAGGAAAAGGCCACAGGGTAACAGGCCTGAAAAGTCCTGCTTTTATACCTTCTTCTCTTGCCATGTCAACAGCGCTTTTTGCTATCCTGGCCGCAATACCGTAGGCAATCACTGTGAGTTTTGCATCACCTGTACGGTATGATTCCGCCATCTGGATATTTTCTTTTATTGTTTCATATCTCTGAAACAGTTTCCAGTTGTGGGCCTCTTCAACATTTACATCAAGCAGAAGGGATTTGATCACACGCCTTGGTCTCCCCTTTGCCCCGTCGATCTTCCATGGTTTTTCAGGCAGGGTGGATATATCCCTGTATTCAGGAAACACAACAGGTTCCATCATCTGCCCCATCATTCCATCAAGGAGGATAATAACAGGCGTACGGTATTCATCTGCATAATCGAATGCCTTTGTCACTAGGTCACAGATCTCCTGACCAGTGGCTGGGCCCAGGACAATATTCCTGTAATCCCCATGGCCTCCACCACGGGTGGCCTGAAAATAGTCGCCCTGTGAGGGGGCAATATTACCGAGCCCGGGGCCACCGCGCATGCAGTTTACTATAACTGCAGGTAACTCAAGGGCAGACATAAATGAGATACCCTCCTGTTTAAGGCTTATACCGGGGCTTGATGAACTTGTCATGACCCGTGCCCCTGCCATGGATGCACCAATAAGCATGTTTATAGCAGCAATCTCACTCTCGGCTTGAATAAATGTCCCGTCGTCCATTCTGTTCATTGCACCCGCCATATATTCTGTCAGTTCATTCTGGGGTGTAATAGGGTACCCTGCATAAAATCGGCAACCGGCTCTCACTGCGGCCTCACCAATAACATGATTTCCACTCATTAATACTTTTTCAGTCACGATATACCTCTATAGCAACATCAGGACACATGGTAGCACACATAGCGCAACCGAGACATTTTATATCCTCAGGATTATCATCAATACTTTTTGCAGGATAATATCCCTGATGATTATAGGTTTCAGATACAGTAATGAGCTGTTTCGGGCAAACCGATATGCATAGATAACAGCCTTTGCATCGTTCTCTGTTGATTTTTATTTTTCCTTTTTTACTGTCAGTCATATCTAATTCCAAGCCTGTTTGTGATATTTATTTAGTCACATCTCAGTATTAACCGAAATAATATAAAAAATAAACCCTGGTGATCTTATTTACTATCAGGACTAAACAGGGAGATGATTTTACATATTGGTCTTTCAATTCTTTTGTGTTCTACTTGATATTTTTCAGGTTTGTCAATTTCTTTTAAAAAATATTTGAAATATTGACCCATTGTTATTATTATAAAAACCTGTAAATATTCATATAATACATTATATTTTTCGGTTACATTATATTTTACAATATAAGGCATATGCAGGTATTTATACCTTGAAATTATTAAAATAGGGTAGCAAAATGAGCTTGAATCAACCTGATTTTCAGTCCCTCAGAAACATGAGAGACAATACAATACTACTTTCAATTGCAAATGAATACCTTGCAGAAAATGTTTACATCATTAAGATAGGGTCTGAAATCTCAAAGAATCTGGCTGTGTTAAAGGAAGATATCAGATCCCTCAAGAGGCAGTTTCCCGGCAGGTTTGTTGAAGAAATAAATACCGAAAAGATTCTTGGCAGTTTTGAAAAAACAGCTCAGGATATGGTTTCCTGCAGTGATGGCATTAAGATTGATGCCTACTCAGGTAAATTGGGCACGGCTTTATCCGGTGATTTGAAGATGTTGACCGATGCAATCGAAAAAATATGGCAGCAGGTTAACGGGCGTGAAGTAAGATATACCAAGACCGATTCATTAAGCACTCTTTTTAGCCGGCTGAATGTGTTTCCAGCTATATTTAATCTCTTCTTGAGACTGACAAGAATAGTGACTATTCTCTTCATACTAGGTTTAGCCGGGTTTTCCTACCTTTATGTGACGATGGAAAAGGAAGGATCTATATTTAATGAAAACAGGGAAACTATGGCTTTTATTGAAGAGAAAAAAATGAGACTTGGCGATCTTGAGAAAAAAAAGGACGAAACTCAGAAAAGCCTGAAAGATCTATCTAAAGGCGAGTTGTTACGAAGAGACAAGATCGCAATAATCGATCTTGAAACCAGGATACTTGAGTTAAACCGGGAGATTCAGGTAATAGAAGGCCAGGTCGAGGCAAAACAAAGGCTTCTTGATAATAACCGTGAAAAGCTTGAGAAGATAAAGGAGAAATCCTTTCTGGACAGGCTGTTCAGGAGATAGCCTTATCCCTTTTACTTGATAATCCTTCCTATTCTCTCCCATCGTACATGCCACCCATTATTATCCCATGACCAAAACTTTATCATTGCCTTACCTACCAGATTGGATTTATTAACAAAACCCCAGAAACGGCTGTCATGGGAATTATCCCTGTTGTCACCCATTACAAAATAGGAGTCATCGAGCACACGAATCGGACCGAAATTATCGCGCCCAACTGATTCTGCCGGGAAAATCCTCTGGCCCTTATGTATCTCATGCGGGTTCTTGTAAAGAGAACCGTTGATATATACCTTTTTATTTATGATTTGAATCTCATCCCCCGGCACACCTATGACCCGTTTTATAAAGTCCACAGAGGTATCCACAGGATATTTAAAGACGATTACATCACCCCGTTCAGGTTCTCTAACCGCAGGTAGTCTTAAGTCAGTAAATGGGATCTTGATGCCATATAGAAACTTGTTTACCATAAGTTGGTCACCTATCAAGAGAGTATTCTCCATTGAACCGGATGGAATTTTAAATGACTGCACCAGGCATGTCTTTATGATCAGATAAAGAAAAAAGGCCCAGATAATTGCCTCGATATACTCCCGCAGTTTTGACTTTGTCTTAATTTTTAAATGATTGAGAGGTGATGCATAGTTAACGTTTTCCATTTGTTTTAATCTCCTCTGATGATATTTAAAAGGCCGGTACAGTCTTGAATATTCCGAGCAATGCCCCGATTCCCAGCATTGCATAGCGTATTGACGAATGGACAGAAAGCCATTGAAGAAATGAATTTTTTGACTCCTCGTATGCGTATACTTGTTTCATCACCTTTAAGACAAAGTCAGTCGATGGTTCATATCTTTCTTTCATTACCTACACCTCCGGTATAAATATTCATTATTTTTTTTATCTTTGCCCTGGCCCTTAACAATCTTGTCTTAACAGTAGACAAGGGTATCCCAGACTCACAGGCTATTTCATCCAGTGTGGCTCCTCCCAGACTTTTCATGATCGTTTGCCTGAATGGTTCAGGCAATTGCTTGAGTGAGGTTGTCAACATCCGCAAATCTTCATGCCTAATCAGTGCCTCTTCAGCATTATCGTGAGGTACCTGTAATGTTTTAAGTTCATCAACAGGCAGGTTTTTTACATTTATATGATCCCGAAGATAGTTGACACATTTATTACGTGCAATAACAAAGAGCCAGGCCACAAAGGGTGTTCCAACCTCAGTATCAAATTTGGAGATGGATTTATAGGCAGAAAGAAACACCTCCTGACCTATATCCTCAGTTATGTGCGGATCACGAACCAGCCTGTAAATGAATGAAAGGATATTTTTATAATATTTTTGAACAAGCCTGGCATATGCATCAATTTTACCATCCTGGATAAGCCTTATTATTGTATTGTCATTCATCAGGGCCCCATTACCTTCTTTATAACATCAGTACACCTGGAATAGAAAATAGTTCCCCAAAAAATGATTTAAGAGAAAAAAGTGCTTTCTAAGCCTTGTATCTTAATAAGCAGGCGATTTTAAATATTTATCAATAAACGCTAATATGCGTTCATATACTTCCTTTCGGGTTTCTTCGTCATGAACACCATGGCCTTCGCGACCTAATGCCATCCATTCAAATACCTTTTTGTTCTTTTCAAGGGCTGACTTCATCTTTGTTGCCTGTTCAAAATCGGCACGCCAGTCTTCTTTACCGTGAATCAAAAGCACCGGGACCTGAATCCTGTCTGCTGTATAAACAGGCGACCATTCGTGAAGGATGCTTATATCAGTACCATGTACCTTTTGCAGGTAAGATTTACCCATTTTTGAGCGCCGGATATCACCCGTTTCACCCATCAATTCCAGATCGTAAATACCTGCATATCCGACGGCGCAGCGATAAAGTGTTGGTTCACGTATTACTCCTTCGAGCGCTGAATATGCACCAAAGCTGCTTCCATAGATGCCTATTCGGTCATGGATGGCAATTTTCTGGTCGATAGCCCATTGTGTGGCATCGGTAATATCATCCTGGATTTTACCGCCCCATTCTTTATACCCTTTTTGTTGGAATTCCTCCCCTAGGCCGCCGCTTCCACGATAATTTACCTGTAATACCGCATAGCCGCGATTGGCAAACAATTGTGCTTCATAGTCGAATTCCCAGTAATCCCGCACACCATGAGGCCCGCCATGAGGGATTACAACCATAGGATATGGTCCAGTACCTGCAGGAGATGTGATATAGCCATGCAGCGCCAGACCATCCCGTGCTTTAAAGGTAAAGGGCTGCTTTGGACGCATCTCATCCGGGTTAATCCATTTTCTGGCAGGCTGTAGATAGGCTGCTTTCATGGTTTTGGTGTCAAAGAGGTAATAATCACCAGGATTAACATCCGAATGGACAAAAACCACGGCCAGGCTCCCGTTTTTACTGGCTGTTACAATCTGAACAGTCTGCCCCGCAAAACTTTTCTCCAGTGACATGCGAATTCTGGCGGCCAGATCCTTCTTGTCCAGCCAATAGGCAACCGGCTTATCAACATACGAGAGGACACCAATTATGTGCTTCCCGGTCAGATCATAAATTACATCGTAAATATCATTATCATTAAAGCCAAATATCTTTGTGATCTCTTTGGTCTGAAGATCCAGGCGAAATAGTTCGGAATAACTCTTATCGGTGGCGGTGCCCAAAAAGAAGATTGACTGTGCATCTTCACTCATAATAACAGGTACAATGGATTGTTCACGAAAACCGGGCAGATCAAAATCAACCCAGTCGCCGTCCGGATCGGGCTTCCAGCTGACTGCATACTGTAGGTCTGAACTAAGGCCAACGGCAAAACGCATCCGATCCTGCTGATCGGTCATCACCATAGCATTCGAATAGGGCGCGATTCCCAGGTTTTTTTTCCTACCGGTGTAACTGTTCAGAATAGTGATAATCGGTTTGGCGTCAGGATCATAGTATAAATAGTTACCTAACTCGCGATATGGCATTTCTCTTATGAGAATGTTCTTTTCATCGTTTAAAAGCGGGTTTATCAACTCGGCGCTTGAAAAGCTTGCTCTCCGGTTTATTATTTGGCTTCCGGCCTGTTGCTCTCCTGCACGGTAGCCGAAAATAAACTCATGTCTCTTACCATCCACGTCGATAGCGAACATTTCACCTGTGCCTGAAAGTACTCCTGAGATTTGTCTTTCAGCAAGCTCATAAATAATTCGTTTGTCCGAAATCCAATGAAAGTCTTCAAATTCAACATTATCCGGGCATCGGACGCTATTGACAGGTTTTTTGTCTTCGATTGTAATGGTCATAAGGAGACTTCTTCCATTCTTTCCCCCTAAATACGCAGCATATTTACCCGATGGAGATAGCTTGATACCACTAAACACATCATATTTTGTAAATGTCTCGACCGGCAATGGGGCCGGAACAGATTGTGAAGTATCTGAACCGGAGTCGGCTGTCTGAGTTTGGGCATAAGTTTTACCAACAGTAAACCAGCAAATTGTAACAAAAAGTACCGCAACCAGGAGAAGGCGACGCATGTTTTTACTCCATTTAATAAAATTTATATGATTATTAATAGGAAAGACATTTATTAATTGCGAAAGATATATATGTGAAACATTATTGTGTGTCAATATTGATATTCTCTTTGTCTGGTTCCCATAGTGCCCATGGGAACCAGAAGTCAAACGTCAATTCTTATTGTTTCTTAACCCTGTACAGGTTTTTCTAGATACACGTTCAGCGGGATCCTGACAATAGTACTCCTTTAAAACATTATATAAATCAGGAGCGTGTTTAATCATCTGCATCGGCTGATCAAAGAACTGCTCTGTTGCAACAGCAAAAAATTCCGCCTCATTCGTTGCGCCATAAGCATCCAGAAACATCTTTTTACCCTTTT
The DNA here is from genome assembly GCA_964610475.1 of uncultured Desulfatiglans sp. GTDB lineage: Bacteria > Desulfobacterota > DSM-4660 > Desulfatiglandales > HGW-15 > JAAZBV01. Next base: position 1,894 of record CAZSZQ010000133.1, on the reverse strand, counting down.
CTGCATTATGTTTAAGACGCAGGTATTCACGGGTGCATACTGAAACCCAGTCGCGGTATTGAGTGGTATCGCGTAATGGCGGTGTGCCATCAATCGCACCATCCAGCATATCTAATTTATGGGCGAATTCATGGTAAATAACATTGTGACCCAGTTCCGGATGCCTGCCATCGTGCAGGGCTGCATCCCAGACAATAATTACCGGACCCTGCTGAAATGCCTGACCCAGAATCGGGTGCTGAACACCCGCAGGGGCAAAAGAGTTTTCAAAGAAATCCAACTTTCGTTGAGGCGGTACTACTGTAGAGGGATAGACTATAATGGATAAAACATTACGATAAAAATTGTGGGGCAGGCCGAGCACTAACAGACAGGCCTGTGCCGAAATAGTAACACGTATCTCGTCATCAAGTTCCAGTCCGCCAGCCCCTTCCCAGTATTTCTCAACGATAAATACCTGTATCAATGCACGCAGATGCGCCTTCTCGGCACTGTCCAGCATACAGTAGTGGACAACATTACGGGTGATTATGGCTTCCCATGAATCAGGGAAATGGGCCTCAGTAAGTTTTTTTCTGCGAAGGTCGTTTAACCATTCAAACAAAGTAATTTCCTTTTAAAAATGATTTTAGCCTTTAAAACATATAGAATCAATGAAGGGGCATTTTATTCGCTATCATCTAAACTGTAAATAGATTTAAAAGTATAAAAGCATAGAATGTCCCCATTATTACATATTTTTACTCGGCTAGACGGAAATGGCGATTTATTTTACCACTGATGCATCCTTCCTCAGATAATGATCAAACCACTCCACGTTGTATTTACAGAAATCCAGCGATTGCTTCGGCTCTTGCGGAACATGTGGCATACGCGGATAAACGACCATCTTGACCGGGACACCCCGCCGTTTGAGCGCATTGTACAGTTCATACCCCTGTGAAATAGGTACCCTAATGTCAGCCTCGCCATGCTGAATGAGTGTAGGTGTGGAGACATTCTTGATATTAAACATGGGGGAGTGTGTACGGTACTCCTCCATATTGTCCCAGTAATCTGCACCGAAGTAGTCCGGAGTAAAGCCAGGCTCATCAGTGGTTCCAGTAAAACTCATAAGGTTGCTAATACCTGCTCCTACTGATGCAGCTTTAAAGCGGTTCGTTTGAGTGATAACGCTTGATGTCATGAATCCTCCATAGCTATATCCCATCACACCCAGGCGGTCTCCATCGGCCACACCCTTCTGTATGACATAATCCACTCCCGTCATCAGATCTTGATAATCCATCCCTCCCCAGTCTTTATAATTCGCATAACGGAACTGTTTACCATACCCTGATGAACCGCGGATATTGCACCGCAGAATTGCATACCCGCGTGCAGCGAACACCGCAGTGGCATGTTCAAATCGAGTTGCTATAAATGTTTGCATGAAGGCCAACGCTGGTCCGCCATGAATGAATAGCAGCAAAGGATACCGATTACCCGGTTCATACCCGACAGGGTAGGTAAGCAACCCTTCGATGTCCATCCCATCTGACGATTTCCAGCGGATAACATCCGTATGTCCTATTGGATAGGCGCATAGGTCCGTATTCACACGACTGATGGGCACAGGTATAAAGTGGTCGAGCCTGGTGACAGCCCCTTCAGGAGGCCGACTCAAGGTTTGTGTGACAAAACCTATCATCGTCCGAGAAGAGTTTAAGTTAAAATCAGTAATCACCGCGTCCCCTTGATCGAGGTCCTGAGGTGGGCCACCAGCCACAGGCATAGCATAAAGCCTTGAGACCGTTCCACGGGATTCCGTGAAGAACAGCTTATGCCCATCAGCCGACCATCCAATGAGAGTGGGGTTCCGATCGAATGTCTCAGCCAATTTGCGCGGTGTTCC
>CAZSZQ010000132.1:3008-9631 GCA_964610475.1 uncultured Desulfatiglans sp. | reverse complement strand
CACCGTCTGTCAGACCATCGATATCCATATCAGGGTCTTTGGGATCAAGGCCGTTTGTGACTTCCCACCCATCAGTCAATCCATCGTCATCTGTATCGGGGTCACTTGGGTTTAATCCATTAATCACCTCCCAGCCGTCTGTTAAGCCGTCGCTATCTGTGTCAGGATTATTGGGGTTTGTATGGTTGTTATACTCACCTATATTTGAAAGGTTGTCCTGGTCAGGGTCATCCTCTGCGCCATATTCAAGGCTTCCGAAATGTTCCATTTCCCATGTATCCAGAAGACCGTCAGAATCTGAATCCTCATCAAGTAGTAGCAGCATAAAGATGGGGGTCAGGTCAGGGCCGGTGGAGGATCTGTTGAGAGCCATTCCTTCAGTTTTTTCTGAGAGGTCCTTGAGGTTATCTTTATCAATGCTGTCGTTTGTTTTATCCCAGGGGAAGGGGAGATCGTTGTTTTTCAGATCAGGTGGAACATATTCATTATAAACACCCTGTTCATCAGGTTTTTCATCATCATTATTTTGGGGGAATTCGTTTAAGTCACTGTTATCTTCTGAAGGAGGGAAGGGGTCAATATCCATATCCCATTCAGGAGGAACATATTCCTTATACTCATCAGGGTTACCCGGTTTTGTATCATCGTAGTATCCGGGCAAATATAAATTGTCCTCAGCAGTTTTATCATTATTTTCCTCTGGGGCAGGAACAGTTTTATTACCTGTTTCCAGGTCAATGACCTCAAGGTAGCCAAAAGTATTGGAAACAGTGGGAGCTGTCCCATTTGTTACTTCCCAGAGGTCTGTAAACCCGTCATTGTCAGTGTCAGGGTCAAAGGGATCAATCCCGTATTTCTCTTCTTCTTCATTTGAAAGGCCATCCCTGTCAGGGTCGTCGGGGTCAGGTTCAAATTTCACCGGTTTTTCTGATATTACCGGCGGCCCGGGCAATCCTTCAAATATGCTGATATCAAATAAAGAATCATCTGTATAAGACTTGCCGCTCCAAAATAGTATGAAGAGCATGAAGAATAGAAATGGTCGTTTCATGTTTTCTCCGGTATGGATGATTAGTAAAATTATTTTTGTCTTAAGGCATGTTCATGTCGAACGTGCTATTCTTTTAAAACGAAAGGCCTGGAAGCTCCTGTAATAAAATTCTCTCACAGGAACAAATCAAAAACTGAATAAAAGTATTAATAATAAAGAAATTTAATTTTATCAAATTGTTTTATGGATGCCTGGATATTATCCAGCATTTTGTTAATTTTTAAAAACCAATAATTTTGAGATAAAAACAAAGAAATATAAATAATATTTAAAAAGTTTTTTCATATAATCCCGCTAGAACTTATTTGTCAATATAAATAGTGACAGGTCAAATAGCCTCCTGTTTACAAAATACTTTTTTGTCTATTGTGTTTTCCAGGAGGCTATTTATGTCTGAATTGGAAAAGTTGATAGGCAGCAAGATCACTGAGTTTCGCTTGCTAAAAAAAATCACACAGGCACAACTGGCAGAAGAAGTAAATGTTAGTGTCGAGACCATCTCCAGAATGGAAAGAGGTGTAGCTTTCCCATCTTTAAAAACAATGGATAAAATAGCCAACACACTTGGTGTGGCATTAAAGGATTTTTTTGATTTCGGGACCGGAAATAAATTAGACAAAGCCTGTGAAAGGGAAATAGCAAAAGTTAATGCATTCCTTAGGTCATTAAGCAAAAACGAGATTTCTTTAGCTCATAAGGTTTTGAAAGATGTTTTTGGATGGCTGGGTAAATCCAAATGATATGATTTTAAATAATTTTGAAAAAAGATCCTTCATATACAATTTTTTTCACTGAATTCTCTCAAAGATACAGCTACCGAAGAGAACTCCTGTAAAAGTCGTTTATCAACAGTTACAAGAGGAAGCTTCAGATCCTTTGCAACAACGATAAATTCACAATCATAGGCAGAGCATCCCGTTCGAAAACAATCATGGTCGGCCTTCTGTTTTTGCCTGGTTAAAGTCTTCATCACTTATCATATATCCTGCGGTTAACTGGCGGAGCATGCGAGCATTTTTAAGCATCTCATCAGGATCTATAATCTGACTTGAGACAGCATTTTCAATACATACTATTATTTCGCTATTGAGAGACCTCCGGTTTATTGCTGCAACTGACTTAAGCCTGTTGTAAAGCTCCTCCGGGATATTTTTAACTGTTACTGTTGCCATATTATTTCCTCTCTATTGGTTTCAATATGCAACCATAATGCAACCATTTTAGTTTGATGTCGACTTCTTAGATCTTAACTTAACAATTTTGGTAACAGCCTGCCGGTTCTGGCCTTATATCTCAAATATTCGGTACCAAAATTATCTTCAAGATCCTTTTCCTCTTTGGTGATAAGGATCAGGAAAATAATATATGTGAAGATAATAGAAAGAAAAACCATAGCGTTATTTATTAAAAGGCAGACCCCCGGCATAATAAAAAATATGTGAGAGGCATACATGGGATTTCGTATGCGCGAGTATAATCCCGTTGTAATAAGCCTGTTTTCCTTCAGTGCCTTTTTTATCTCTGCGTTGCCTGTAGCCAGCATAAGGATACCGATACCGATCAGGATAATTGCAACGATTATCAGGAAAAATTTTGGGACATGTAAAATCTCTGAGATATTTAACTTCAGGGGCAGCCAGGATAATAAAGCCAAAATGGCATAACCCGGGAACATGATTTTGGGGCCGACACCCCAGATGGTCATTTTTTTCATGAGGTCATGCCCCCTGCTGGCTGGTTTGCGGTTCAAATGTTGACACAGTCATATGATGCGATTCAAAACTGCATATTGGATTGGCGTAAATGGTGAACAACAGGTTCCTGACCTCGGGCTTAAGGTTATTGTATGCATTAAGAAAGCCCTCCTTTTCTGGTTCAGTATATTTGTCAGCATACTTGTCTGTTTTGAACAGGTAGTCATATGCAATATAATTTCTGGGCCAGAATCTGTACAATGAATGTATTGCTTTATCGATTGCATCTGCCAGGGCGTTCTTATCCTCATAATACCCTGTAAGGGGTGCACCAAAACCGATGTGTATCCTGCCTTTATCCCCGGAGAGCCCTGCCAGCATACTTATCAGGTCTTCGTTTTTCCTTTTTATATGCACTCCATTTTTATTCTTCCTGTACAGTTCCCACGCCTTGAGCCGGTCACATGGGTCTTTCTCATAGGATATGGCTGCCGGGACTATATTGCACTGCCTGATAAATTCTGCAAAACCGCCCTCTTTTTTTCGCTCTGAAAGATAGAACATGTTTATTATGGCAGGGTTTGTCTGATCAATCCCATCCTTGGCGCGGCCCTCCCTCTGTGAGATCCAGAAATTGTTACCTTCATTCCGCAGATAATTGAGGTATTCGGAAAGATGCATGGATGCCTCAAGCTGCTCCTTCCTGGCAAGACCTCTTTTTACGATTATCCCATTATTGATGCGGATAAGGTCTGATACAGCATCGTTTAAGAGCAGGTTATCTCCAAAGGCAATGTAGGGGATGCTGAATCCGTTCAGGTAGAGTGCATAGTTCACAAGAGCAGGGTCCATGACTATGTCCCTGTGGTTGCTCATAAAGATGTATGGTTCGCCCCGGCTCAATTTTTTAATTCCTGAGTATGTAATACCATCGGATGTTTTTTCTAAAACCCTCTTAAGCAGATAATCGGCAATTATTCGTGACTGAAACTCTTGAACAGTCCTGATCCTCGAAAGTTTCCTCTTTAAAAAAACCCGGACCAGGCTGTCTGAAATGCCTTTCAGCGGCTCAGGGCATGATGGCCATTTCATTGTGCGGAAAGAGGAGACAAGCAGGTCATTTTCCGAAAGGCGTTTCATAACAGCCGGGACTTCGCTGTCAATAAACGGGCGTATATCATCAAATCTGGATGAGGAATCTGTCATGATTGTTAAAACAACATCCCTTTTCTATTTTCCTTTATCGCAGCCGTTATCTTATCCAGTCTTTTTTTTCTGGTTTCATCGGTTTTTGCATCAAAATAAAAACCTGCAAACTGTTTTTTTAAAGACATCGGTTTGCTCTCATATCTTTCAGAAAGGCTCAAATCATTACTGATTACCTCTTTGAAATCAAGGATCACTTTATTGATATCCGGTTTATTTTTTTCTTTAGCCCACTCACCGTTTTCAACAGCCTTTTTTATTTCACGTTCACCATACTCGGTCATGAGACTTTCTTTTCTTAATTTTTCCGCTGTCTTTTTATTCTTTTCAGACCATTTGCTGTTTTTTGTCCGAGGTGCAAAGTATTTCAGATAACTACTGTCTCCTTCGGATTTCATCTGCCCGTCTATCCAGCCAAAGCAGAGGGCCTCATTCAGGGCCTCGTCTGAGGAAATAGAAGCCTTGCTCTTATCTTTAATAAACCGTATCCAGATACCCGGAGATGTCTCAACATTCTTTATAAGCCACTTGCGAAATTCCACCCTGTCTCTAAATTCAAGTTTCATTTAGTATTTACCTCTTGCCTGAGATCACTACTTATACTTGATCTTCAACACCAGAATTATAAAACTTAACACAACGGTAATTGCATTGGCCAGTATTACAGGCATATCCTTTGTTAATATCCCGTATATCAGCCATAATAAAACACCGGATGTAAAAATAATATACATGCTTAAAGAGATATCCCTGGTCTGCCTGTTGGCAATCACCTTTATCGCCTGAGGCAACAAAGATATGGTTGTGCAGGCCGCAGCAGCAAGGCCTAGCCATGTGACCATGTTAAAATCAAACATTCAAACTCCTTAAATCGAGTTGTGCAAGCATTGATGGCGCTTTTACAAACAACATAGATCTTTCATCCCCCGATCAATTGTCATAAACGTCATTCCCGTGAAAACGGGAATCCATTTGAGATTTCCAACCTGAATAAATGGATGCCAGCCTTTCCTTCCTCCGTAGAAGGTTACTGCGGAGGACGGGTGCGGGCATGACAGTCTGTTTAACTTTTTTCTCGAATAATTTAATAGATCAATCTCTTCTCAATGAGCAAAAAATCTATGTATATTCTCTTTAAACGGCGGATATATAATCCCTCTATCAGTCACAATAGCCGTTATCAGCTCATGGGGTGTCACATCAAAGGCAGGGTTATAGACCTTTATTCCTTCAGGTGCAATCCTTCTTCCATACCAGTTTGTGATCTCATCTGTGTTTCTCTCTTCAATGGGGATATCCCTCCCGGTCCGTGTAGTCATATCCACGGTTGTCGACGGTGCAGCAACATAAAAGGGTATGTTAAAATGTTTTGCCAGGATTGCTACTGACATGGTGCCTATTTTGTTGGCTATATCACCGTTTGCTGCAACACGGTCTGTGCCAACTATGACGGCATCAATCTTGCCCTGTGACATAACCATGCCTGCCATGCTGTCGCATATCAGGGTAACATCTATCCCTGCCATAGAAAGCTCATATGCGGTAAGGCGGGCGCCCTGAAGATACGGCCTTGTTTCATCCGCATACACCTTTACGTTCCATCCCCTCTCCTTTGCCAGATACACAGGGGAGGTTGCAGTGCCATAATCAGCTGTGGCAAGGCACCCTGCATTGCAGTGGGTCAAAATGGTCATGCCGTCTTTTAACAGGTTTAAAAGATTTTCACCGATACGTAGGTTAATCTCAATCTCATCCCTTTGTATCTTAACAGCCTCTGTCTCAAGCAGTCTTTTTTTTGTTTCAAGGGATTCATTTTTAAGGCTGTCGGCCCTTTGGATCATTCGTTCTATTGCCCTGAACAGGTTTGATGCGGTAGGCCGTGCCTTTGCGAGCATCTCCCCGTTTTGTTTCATCTTCTCCATGAATACTGTATGATCAGTGTCAGCAATATCCTTTATGCCAAGGTACATCCCGTACCCGGCAGCTATACCTATCAATGGCGCCCCCCGCAGTTCCATATCCTTTATTGCATAAAACAGATCTTCAATGCTCCGTTTCGGATTGTATTCGGTTACCACCGGTAATTTAATCTGATTTAAGACATACAGGGTATCATCCTTCCACTCAACAGGCTTTATAAATTCCATTATCCATACTCCATCGGTTTATATATTTTCAGATAATCCCCTAACTTGATTAAAGAACGACCTGTTGTGTTACTCATATTGACGAACATCCCAGTCTTTCACAAATTCCTGCTGCAAGTGCAAAAATGATATCCAATGCCAGTTGCTCCACAATCGTTTTGTCATAGAGGATTTTCGATTCAGCTGGAAACTCATCATCACCGGCCCAGTACAGAACAGCAACCGGTATCCGCGGCGTAATCTTGAAGACAAATGCGGTATCGGCTAAAGGGACAGGTGTGCCCATAAGCTGTTCACATCTCTTTTTGAACCCGTTAAGATCATCATTAAACCTGGCAGTGATCAAACCTGTTGGTACTTCATGTGGTCCGCGGAAAAAGGCAGCGCCTCCCGGTATATCCTTTTCGGAGATCCACTGGTTTAAAGGAATAGTCTCCTTTGCCTTAAGGAGATAATGAACGGCAAAAAGATCAAAATAGGGGTGAAAGCCTTTAAGCTTTTCATTTTTATGCTCGACCCTTAACC
>CAZSZQ010000132.1:0-2908 GCA_964610475.1 uncultured Desulfatiglans sp. | reverse complement strand
TTCCACCGGAAAAACAAAGAATGCGAAAAGGCCTGTATTGAAAGCGACAAGTACATTAAGGACCATCTTAACGAGGCAAACCCTGCGATCACATATAGATGCCCTCACGGACTGGTTGACAATGCCACCCCGATTGTTATTGATGGTAATCATTACGGCAATTTTTTTACCGGGCAGTTCTTTCTTGAAGAACCTGATATGGATTATTTCAGGGCCCAGGCAAAAAAGTATGGCTTTCCCGAAGAATCATATCTTGAGGCCGTAAATAATGTACCCATCTGGTCGAGAGAAAAGCTTGACAGTTATCTTTTCTTCATTAAGGGGTTAATAGCTATTATCTCAGAAAGCGGTTTAAAGAGCCTTAAAGAAAAAGAGACAATTAAAAAGCTCCAGGATAATGAAAGACGGTACAGATCAATAATCCAGACAGCAATAGACGGTTTTTTACTGATAGACAAATATGGTAACATAGTCGAAGTGAATGATGCCTACTGTATAATGAGCGGTTACAAGCGTGAGGAGCTTATTAATATGAAGGCTGCTATCCTGGAAGCTGCAGAACCTTCTGAAGAAATAACAAACAAAATTAATGAGATTATAGATAAAAAAACCCATCGTTTTAGGCGTCAGCATAAAAGAAAAGACGGAACCGTTTTTGATGTGGAGATAAGCACAAGATACAGGGAAGAAGACAGCGGGTTTGTCTGTTTTATCAGAGATATTACCAAAATAAAAGAGATGGAATCCCTGCTTCAGCAGGCCCAGAAAATGGAATCAATGGGAACGCTTGCCGGAGGAATAGCGCACGATTTTAATAATATTCTCTCTCCTATAATGTTACATGCCGAAATGGCTATGTCAGATCTTCCACCGGACGACCCTCTGCAGCATTCTATGAAGGAAATCTATTATGCAGCCGAGCGCGCGAGAGATCTGGTTAAACAGATCTTAACCTTTGCACGCAAGAGATCAGAAAATAGAGTCCCGGTTAAGGCATCGTATGTAATTAAAGAGGCTTTAAAATTCTTAAGATCAACTATTCCGGCTACTATCAATATACAGTATGAAATCAGAGCAAAACGGGATATGATCCTTGCGGATGCCACACAGTTGAATCAAATAATTATAAATCTCTGTACTAATGCGGCTCATGCAATGAGAGAACAGGGCGGACAACTGGAAATACTTCTGGATAATGAAGATATTCCTCTTGATAAATCAAACCGGTTCGCAGGTTTAAAGCCGGGGAGGTATTTGAAGTTATCCGTAAGGGATACCGGGACAGGCATATCACCTGAAATAATGGACAGGATATTTGATCCATACTTTACAACCAAGAAGCTGGGAGAAGGTACCGGATTAGGGCTGGCGGGTGTCCACGGTATTGTCAGTAACTATGGCGGAGATATCTGCGTTGAGAGCAAGGTGGGGCAGGGGACAACTTTCCATGTGTATCTGCCTTTAAATGATGAGGATATTTCCCGTGTTGAAGAGGAAAGGAACACAGTTACTCCAAAAGGCTCTGAAAGGATTCTGCTTGTTGATGATGAAAAAGCCGCCCTGGACATTACACATAAGATGCTTGAAAGATTCGGTTATAAAGTAACAAGCCGGACAAGAAGCCTGGAAGCGCTTGAAGATTTTCGTAATAATCCGGATGCGTTTGATCTTATATTTTTAGACATGACCATGCCGGACATGACCGGAGAAACCCTTGCAAGAGAAATAATGGCCATTAAATCCGGAACTCCTGTTATTTTATGCACCGGTTTCAGTGATAAAATTAATGAAGAAACAGCGCAAAAGATAGGGATCAAGGCCTTTATCATCAAGCCGGTCATTATGAGTGAACTGGCAAAAATTATCAGGGATGTCCTGGATAAGGCGCATTAAATAATTCTATAGGTTACTTTTCCGCCTTGAGTGCATATCTTATTTCCTGCTTTATCATTGTTTCAAGCGTTGCATCCAGATACTCCTTCTGACAGTCAATGGACTTTACATTACCGTCACGCAGGAACGTCATATACCGGCAACCGCCATAGCACAAAGGGAGGTAAACACAGTCAGGGCACTCGCCATTTTTCCATATATTAAGTTTATGGGATTCTGTATAATCTTTAATCCCATTCTCGAGGTTCCCGGCTATAAACTCATCCATTCCGATAAACCCGGGGCACTTATACATAGTGCCGTCATAATTGACCACATATGAATGCTGCGATTCTACCATACATAATTTATGTCCGATACCGGGGGTCTTATAGCCTCTTCTCATGATCTCCTCACGTAAAACCTTGGTTGCATCCAGAAGCCATGGTTCATCAAGTGACATACAACCTCCCCGGTAGTCAGTAGGGTTCATCACCCTCTCGGACCGTCTGGCCACAGGATCTAATTTTATGACACCCAGTTTATAGGAGTGAGCCCTTCTTTTTCAAGGTAATCAAGGAGTAATGGAAAATCCATGAAATTATCTTTTTCAAAATTGCCGCCCAGACCGATCTTAATTATATCCCAGGTCTCTTTTATATTTTTTAAAATGATATCAAAACTGGGTGTACCTGATTTAAAATGCCGGTTTCTATTGTGGATTTCGGGCGGCCCGTCTATGGTAATCTTTACATCCTTAAGACCGAGTTCAGCGAGTTCGAGAGCGGTTTTTCTTTTTAAGAGAGCACCATTAGTTACTAGACTGAAGCTGTATACAGCCCCTCTTTTTTGAGCAAAGGCCTTGAGTTCCCCTGATATATATTTTATCAGATCAAGGCTGAGTAAAGGCTCGCCCCCATAAAAATCCACAAGCAGGGTAGTCTTGTTATCTGTGAACCTCTCCTTGATAAAAGCAATAAGCCGGTCAGCGGTATTCCCCGACATATAGATATTACCCTTCAACTCTCCTTCAAAA
>CAZSZQ010000131.1:1940-9647 GCA_964610475.1 uncultured Desulfatiglans sp. | reverse complement strand
ATCAAGCCCCGGTGCAAACTCTGCACCCCTTGTTTCCATAACACAGTGATCAGGCCAGAGTATCTGGGGCAAACCATTAAGTTTAATAAATTCACCTGGCTTTTTCCCTTTATGCTGGCTCGCGAAGGATTTGTGGTCAGCCGGGTGCCAGTCCTGAGTAGCAATTATATGGTCAAAATGGCTCATTGCTGTATTGGCTACCTTAATAACCTCATCGCCTCCTGCCACAGCAAGTGCGCCATCCGGAATAAAATCATTTTGTATATCTACCAGTATGAGAGCCTTTCTCATGATATTCTCCAGTTATAAAATGGGTACAACTATTATAGGCGAGAGCAATCTTAATATGCAAATCGTTTTAATTGAAGTTGAATCAGATCCTTACTTTATATTGACATAAAACACTTAACTCCTTATACTTAACGCCTTAAAAGATAAGTCTTATTAATTAAATCAAATCAAGGCAGAATGCTCAAGTTTACAGGATAATGTCGCTATACCACTTTAGGGATATAACCTCTTTGAAAGAGCAGCAGTATAATCTATAATCACATTAAACCGGAAAGGAGAAAAACATGAAACAATACACAGCAGAGTTTTTCGGTACATTTTGGCTGGTTCTTGGAGGTTGCGGCAGCGCTGTTCTGGCCGCGGCGTACCCGGAATTAGGCATCGGGTTTGTGGGTGTGGCCCTGGCGTTTGGTCTCACTGTACTGACCATGGCCTTTGCAATCGGGCACATCTCAGGATGTCATCTTAATCCGGCAGTCTCTATCGGATTATGGGCGGGGGGCAGGTTTCCGGCAGGCAAACTTATCCCCTATATTATCGCACAGGTGCTTGGCGGGATTTTAGCAGGTGCAATTCTTTATATTATTGCTAGCGGCAAGGCGGGTTTCGATGTGTCAGCAGGTTTTGCCTCAAACGGGTATGGCGAGCACTCACCGGGTGGATATTCACTGCCTGCTGCTCTGGTAACGGAGATAGTAATGACAATGATGTTTTTGATTATTATTCTGGGGTCCACAGATAAGAGGGCTCCTCAAGGACTTGCTCCTATAGCTATAGGTCTATGCCTTACATTGATCCACCTTATTAGCATACCCGTTACGAATACATCCGTAAATCCGGCCAGAAGCACAGGGGTGGCATTATTTGCCGGAGGCTGGGCTATTTATCAGCTATGGCTTTTCTGGATCGCGCCTGTCATAGGGGCGCTTTTAGGCGCAATTGTCTATCGTTATATAGGCAAAGCAGAATAATTAAAAAAGCACATAATAAAGGAGTTACATCATGAAAAAAAATATTTGTTGGTTAATATCCTTAATCCTTATTTTAAGCGCCTTTTGTCTGATAGGGTGTGAAACCAGCAGAACAGCAAAAGGCGCCGGTATAGGGGCAGCAGCAGGCGCGGCAGTCGGTGCGATCGTCGGGCATCAATCCGACCACAGGACAGAGGGAGCGGTAGTCGGTGGAGTCGTGGGTGGAGCAGTGGGTGCCCTTATAGGAAGACGCCTTGATAACCAGGCAAAAGAACTCGAACAGGTTCAAGGCATGGAAAGTGTAAAGGTAGACCAGGAGCTGCAAAAAATTGAAGCCACCTTGAAGATCAATTTTGATGTGGATAAAAATCTCATTAAGCCGACAGAGGCCTCAAAACTTGATGAACTGGCGGGTGTCTTTTCTCATTATCCTGAAAATATTGTCGTTCTGGAAGGACATACCGATTCTGATGGTTCTGAGGCATACAATCAAACACTTTCAGAAAAACGAGTGAAAGCTGTTGAAAACTATCTCAGGGGAAAAAATATCAATATCGCAAGCCTTTCATCGGTAGGGTATGGTGAAACCAGGCCGATAGCCTCCAATGAAACACTGGAAGGGAAAGCTCAAAACCGCAGGGTAGAGATAAAAATTTCTGTTGATCCAAATCGTGTCCCTCAGAGTCAGGGAGGATAGCGCTAACTAAAAAATGAGAGGAATTCTAAAATGACAATTTTTGCAATCCATTCATTTCAATCATCGGGTCTCTACAGCCGGCGGGAATTTTTAAAGCTATCTTCCCTTGCATCAGCTGGTTTGCTTGCAGGATGCGCGATCAATCCGGTTACAGGGCAAAAGCAGCTGATGCTGGTGTCTGAGGACTGGGAAGTACAGGTTGACAGGCAAAATTCGCCTCATCAGTTTTCCTCAGACTATGGGACATTACAAGATGCTGCATTGAATCGTTATATCCAGCAGGTAGGGTCAGCAATGGTTCCTTACACCCATCGACCCAAAATGCCCTATTCTTTTAGAGGAGTCAACGCAACCTATATCAATGCCTATGCCTTTCCAGGCGGGAGCATTGCCTTAACACGCGGAATCCTGCTTTCCCTTGAAAGTGAAGCCGGGCTCTCAGCTCTTCTCGGTCACGAGATGGGTCATGTTAATGCCAGGCATACGGCTCAACAGATGTCAAAAGGCACACTTCTCCAGGCTGTTGCAGGAGGAATCAGCGTATATGCCGGAACAAAAAATGAAACTTACGGACAGCTTGCCGCTCAACTGGGTATGCTGGGGGCAGGGGCGCTTCTTGCAAAATACAGCAGGGACAATGAAAGAGAAGCCGATTATCTTGGTATGACATACATGGTAAAAAACGGTTACGGTGCGGAAGGCTCGATACAGCTTGCAGCTATGCTTAACAGCCTTAGCAAAGGAAACTCCAATGCGGTTTCTATTTTTTTTGCAACCCACCCGATGAGCCAGGAGCGCTACGACACCTCGGTTAAGCTCGCTAATTCAGAATTTAGTAGTTCCAAAGGAAAACCTCTGTATCGCGAACGGTATATGGACAATACCGCGGGTCTTAGAAAACTGAAGCCGGCTATTGAAAATTTCCAGAAGGCCGAGGAACTGATGGCCGTTAAATCATATGACAAGGCGGCAAACGCTTTAAATCAGGGATTAAAGGTGGCGTCTTGGGATTATGCGGGGCTGGTAATGATGGCAAAATGCCAGTATGCGCAAAAAAAGTATAACGAAGCGCTGAATTTTACAGAACAGGCCAAAAAGGCGTATCCTGATGAGGCGCAAGCAAACCATCTAAGTGGGCTTTCTCAGATCCAGCTTCGGAGGTTTGATAATGCAGTTGAAGAATTTAATGCATATGACAAAAAGCTGCCTGGAAATCCGAACACTTTTTTTTACAGGGGGTACGCCTACGAGGGAATGGGCAATAAGCAAAAATCAGCTGAAGATTACTACCGGTATCTCCAGCAGATTACCGAAGGCGAGCAGGCTCAGCATGCCTACCAATGCCTGGTGCAATGGGGAGTTATAAAAGAAAAGTCGCAACAGGGCGCTGTCAATTAATTGTATGAAAAATAACAGAAAGCCGATACGGCTGTTAAGACCGTTAATCACAGTTATCGTCTTTGGCTGAAATATAACTTAGGGATTCTCTTTACTTTATAGTTATTGATTATAAGACCCAGTATAACCAGTATGCATCCGATAATAAACCTTGTAGTTATTATTTCATCAACGATCATCAGGCTGAGTAAGATTGTGAGGATTGTTTCCAGATAGAATATGATACTCCCCTTTGTCACAGGGACTTCCTTGTATCCATAAGCCATCATTATCTGTGCCGCGAATGTGAGTATACCGATAAGAGACAGAAGTATGAAGCCGTTCGCCGTGACCATTGTGAATTCGTTAAAGGTGAAAGGTACTGTTATCATACCGAATATGCATGGTGAAAGATAGATCATAAGGCTGGTGTCAGTCTCCCTTGCTTTTTTGATGAAGATAATTGCAAAACTCGCGGCGATGCCTGCGCACAAGGCAATCAGATCGCCTGCAAGACTATATTTGCTTCCGTCATAGAAAATAAAGAATACCCCGACAGTGCATAATATCAGGCTGAAAATGATATTTTTTGTAATTTTCTCCTTATAAAACAGAAAACTCACGATGGTAACGAATACCGGGTATATTTTTTCCAGCAGGGCAGTTCGACCGCTCGAAGTAAGGTGAATCGCCACATAAAAACAGATCATGGCGATAGCCCCTGCGACACCTCTCAGGATCCAGTATTTTTTATTTATTATCCTGAATTCCTGCCCTGTAATTTTTATCGCAATAATTGTCAGGATAAGACCGAAGAGGAATCTTACTGAAGAGATAAACAGGCCTGAATAGGTATTTGCAGCAATCTTTACAATCACCGAATTGATTGCAAACAGGACAGCGGATAGATACAGTATTATATAGGAAAAGATTTGCTTATTCATTTGCTTGCTAAATCATATTCTTTTCCTCAATAGTTGCCTTGTTAATAATGAGCGGCTCCTTTGTTTTGCCATCCTGGGTGCCTGCGGCCTCAAGTTTTTTGACCACATCCTGCCCTGTTACCACCTCACCGAAAATAGTATGTTTACCATCAAGATGTGGGGTAGCCGTAAATGTGATAAAGAACTGACTCCCATCTGTGCCCGGCCCGGCATTAGCCATGCTTAAAAGATACGGCCTGTCATGTTTTACATCTGGGTTGAACTCGCCATCATAGCTGTAACCCGCATCACCGCTTCCTGTACCAAAGGGGCATCCTGCCTGGGCCATAAACCCGGGGATCACACGATGAAAGGTAAGGCCGTCATAGAATCCTTTTTTTGTGAGATATATCGTACTTGTAGCATGCATAGGCGCAACATCCTGCATTAGTTTTAGCCTGATAATCCCCTTGTTTGTATCAAGCACCCAGTAATATTCTTTTTTTTTGTCAAAGGTCATCATGTCGGGCTTTTTAAGCTGGATTTTCCATGCCTTGTCACCAAGCAACTTGACTGCCTGCAGCTTTTTCTGTTCTGTCTGGTATTCCTTCATGATTAACCTGATCTCATCCTGCGAAAAAAGTTCGGGCCGGTTTTCTGAGACCTCTTTTATCCCCTCAATCATGATATCGAGATCAGGTTCAATGCCCTGTCGTTTGAGCATATTTCCTATCTGTACCCCGACAGCATAGCTCATTTTTTCTTTATTTGTCTTCAATTCTGTATTTTCTCCACCTGCATTTAGAGCGAAAACTATAAAGATGCATAAGATCGCCGTTGTAAATAATTTTACTGTCATGCTGATTCTCCTGTTTATTATTATCTTCTTCATCATCCGAAATTGTAGTTATATGATAAGGCAGGTAAACCTGTTCTGAGTCCCATAAAAAAAGGCCTGCTTTATACATTCAAAAGCAGGCCTGAAAACTTAAACGGCTTTTACTAATTAACTTAAAAAACATATAAGACACAATTGCCACTGATACAGGGTTTAGTCATATATATGTTTTCTACTGTTTTTGCTAATTTCCGGATGGCATTACGCTGTCAATAGCCTTCTGCCCTTCTTCCTTAACATCCTTAACAGTGTCTTTCACTGCATCGGAAACAGCCTCTGTTGCTTCTCCAACTTTCTCCCCAACCTGCTGGGCAGAATCCATAGCCTGGTCTTTTATCTCTCCAGCCTGTTCTGAAACTGAGGCCGCCATGTCGGAAGCAACCTCACCTGCACTCTCAACAGCGGTTGTAGCAGTTTCAGTGACTGCCTCGGTTGTTGCCGCTACCCCTTCTGTTATTGCTTCAGCTGTTGTTGTCGTTTCTTCTACAGCCTTTGCCGCTTCCTGTTGAACAGCTTCAGTCTCTGTTGCTGCCTGTTCTTCGGTTTTTGAACACCCGCCAATAAAAAGCGCTACCAGAGCAATAAATAAAAAAAATAGACTGATCCTTTTCATAATAAGTCTCCCTCCTTAAAATTTTAATATTTATAAACCTGTTTTGTGATATTTTTACGTTTGTTCCTTTTTTTTAGAACTGAGTACAGGAAATGTACTCTGCGTAAATTTCATGGATTATAACTCTGGTTTTTTATAATGACAAATAAAAAAAAATATTCCTGTGATTGAATTTAAATTTACCATGTAAATTTTAAAATGCATTATGTAACCAGCTGTAATTACAATGAAATATATTCAGAAACCTGATGCCGGAAACCATAGACAGGTATCCGGCATCAGGAATCATCTTGCTGTTATTTCCAATTATCTACAAGGATTCCTCCAGGAAATTGAAAGTCAGTTACAAACCATGTAGTCTGTATGCCTCCGCCTGCAACCAGAGCCCTTATGCCCCTGGCATTGGTAAAGGGTTTTATAAGCTCCTTGGGTGGTGTGTTCATCCATGTCGCATAAGGTTCACGGCCCTGAAGCGCCATGGGTTTGAATGCTGTAGTATTTACACCGTTTCCCCAGTAGGTTTCTGCAGCAACCTCTGTGTTTTCAGACAGATATTTTGAGAGATCGTCCTTTGTATTGAATCCATGAACATCCTTGAGCAGTTTTGCAACAGTCGGGTCCATTATAATGGTAGCCGACATTCCTGCGAGGGAGCGCATATAGTCGCGGAACATCATGTGCGGCGGATGGTTGATCTGCGCCTCGCCCACGCTGGAGATATAGCTCCATCCCATCCCTATACTTACTACATTGTCTGTTCTCTTAAAACCTAACTGAACACTTAAAGGTTCCCATCCCTCTGGTAGACCCTCCTCGTTTTCGGCAAAACAGAGGTTATTATATTGTATGGTGCTGCCGAGGGTTGAATAGGCGCCCTCCTTGAGGGTGAGATCGCCCATGATTTTGCCGGCCAAGGTAAAGACCCTTCCCAGTATAGAGTTTGCCTCATTAAAGGGTCCCAGTGCATCAACGCCTGAATTCATGCCTAGCTCTTTCCGGATTGGGCCATTAACAACAATCATGTTTGCAGCAGAACTTGTGGAATTGCCAAAGGAGTTTGCCCTGGTACAGATTGCAAGGATGGTTGGAAAGTATTCCTTTTTAGCGCCTGCCATCACCGCATATACCGCGACTTTTTCCACAGTCATTTTTTTAGAGCCATATTCACAAACCACTTCATCGGGTTTGTGACTGGTGCCGGTAAGCATTTCTGCAACTCTTTCTTCAGTAGGAAGAATGATAGGATTAAAATCTGTCCACTCTTTATCTTTAAACAGCCGTCTTAGGTTATCCTCAGTATCAGGTTTAAGCAGTCTTGGTTCGGGTGCGGCCTCAGATGGAACCCCTGACCTTTTTTCTTCATCTGTAAGAGGCTGTGTAAGCCCCTCTATAATGGCCTGCATCATGGGTTTTCCGCTTAATAGGTCATTTCCTTCAACATATTGTTTATGTACTGACCTGGGTTGTCCGGCAACTGGAAATGGAAACGCTACATAGCGGATGGGCATGCCATTGGAATATTTTACATTATAATCTTTGAACTTTACAACATTGACACCTGATGACCCAACAGTAGGTATATTGCTTTCTTCTAAGTTTCTCGCAAATCGGCTCACGACCGACACACAGCCGTGTCAGCCGCCAATGCCGATAACCGCCCCGCGCGCATTTGCTGCTATCTCTGCCCTGAGCTCAGGATCATCGCCCATCCAGCCTCCCTTTGACCTTCTTACCTCTACCTTGACTGACGGCATGTTCTTTGAAAACCACTCCTTCATCTCCTCAAAAACGCTGTAACCTGCTTCAGGGCCACCCCACTGAAGATCTACCAGATAGATGGTTTTACCCTCTAGTGTGGCGTCAGTGCGGGGGGCAAGAGGAACCCTCTCTGCCATAGTGCGGGATATCGCCGGGTTCAATACTGTGATCAACTGCTC
>CAZSZQ010000131.1:0-1840 GCA_964610475.1 uncultured Desulfatiglans sp. | reverse complement strand
TCCCTTCTGCTATAGCCTTTTTAATGCGCTCTACTGACATTGGGAGTTCGTATAAACGGACTCCAATGGCATCATATATTGCATTAGCCAGAACTGCCCCCACGGTTGTACAGGCAGGTTCACCGCATCCCTGGGGCGGCATTTCAGGGTTATCTATCAGCACAATCTCTATATCAGGAGTTGTCGAGAATCGGGTGATTTCATAGGAGTCAAAACTCTCTGTAAGTATCGAGCTCCCTTTAAAATATATTTCCTCTTTCAGCGCTGCACTCACCGCCATAATAATGCCGCCCTCGATCTGCAACATTGCTCCTCTTGGGTTGATAATTTCGCCCATATCCTGTGCGCACACGATTCTTTCTACAGAAACTGTTCCTTTTTCTCTATTGACTTTTACCTTTGCAATGGTTGCTACATACGTGCCGAGATAATTTGTACAGGTTACCCCAATCCCCTTCCCGCTTGGGCCCTTAGTAATAGGGGCATCGAACTTATCAGCTGCTGCCTTTAATACACCCTGCATACGTTTATCAGCTAGATTTTTCATACGAAATGATACAGGGTCAATACCTGCTGCCTGGGCCATTATATCTGTCTGCGATTCCATGGCAAAGACATTGGTATTGCTTCCTGGCCCGCGCCATGCGCCTGTGTTAAAGGGGTGTACCCTGTCCCCACCGAATCCTCCACCCCTTGATATAACACGATAGTGCGGGATATTATAAATGGGCTCGGAACTCCTTGTGCCTGCCATAACGATTTCAAAATCCCAGTAATTTATTCTGCCATCATTATCAATACCTGATTCAGCATTTATAACAGCTGCTGGTCTGAACGTGTCATAAAAGAATTCCTCTTTTCTTGTCCATGCTACCTGTACGGGTCTTCCTGTGAGTTTTGCAAGGCGGGCCGCCTCAACAGCCTGCTGGTGCGCGGTCTTGCCTCCAAATCCACCCCCTACAAATGCGGGAATAACATGAACCTTTTCTGCCTTTAGCCCAAGAACTTCGGCAACGGAGGCCTGCACCCTGAAAGGCGCCTGCGTAGCAGCCCATACCTTTACCTCCTCTTTCTCAATTGATACCAATGCGGTGTGGGTTTCAATAGGCGCATGGGCTATATAATGATTAAGAAATTTGGATTTAAAAGATTTTACTGCCTGGTTCTTTCCTGATTCCAGATCGCCTTTTTGAGTTACGATCTGTCCGCTTGGTGCATTTTTTTCCAGATGCGCAAATATATTTTTATTGTTCAGGGGGTTTTCAGGGATATCATACTCTGCCTTTATCCGGTTAAGGGCATTTTCGGCCTCACAGGGTTTTTCATGAAGGGCAGCTATAAGCCCCTTTTCCTCTACTAATATGACCCCCTTAATTTTTTTTGCCTCTGACAGGTCGGCCTTTTTTAAAACTGCATCATGGGCAGGCGGTCTCAGGATTTTTGCATATAGCATTCCAGGCAGGATTATATCCCCTGTGAATTTGGCCCTGCCGGTTACCTTTTCCAGTGAATCGGTTCTTGGTACGGGTTTACCTGAAATAATATGCATTGAACGGGGTTTTATCTCAAATTCACCTTCTTTAAGATGTTTTTCTATCCTTTTACCTTTGGCAAGACTTCCATAGGTAATTTTTATGTCGGGATTTTCCCTGTCTCTTATAATCCCTTTTTCCGTAAACAGTCTGTCCGGTTTAACATTTAGTTTTTCGGCAGCAAGGAGTATCAGCACTTTTCTTGACTCAGCAGCGGCCTTTCGTAAGGGAGGGCCAAAATATTTTGTACTCCTTGAACCTACAGTGGCAAAATCAAATGGGCATAACAGGGTATCGCCCATTAACAT
>CAZSZQ010000130.1:7282-9734 GCA_964610475.1 uncultured Desulfatiglans sp. | reverse complement strand
AATACCGTGAAAAGGGTGTGACAGTAGAGGTCTTTGATTCTGTTGATGCTGCCAGGAAGTGGCTGGATTCAAAATAGTTTATAAAAATTATTTTACACTCCCATGCAGCAACAGCCATTTATAGCATGTGGGGTATTGTTAAGCTTCCAGCCTTCAGCTTTCAGCAAAAAGCCCTTTTATTAGCAAAGCCGCCAAGAGTTGAAAGCTGAAATGAATAGGCTTGTACTTATCCGATTCCTTTTACTGCCTTGCAGTCTTGCCGCCGTCCTGACATATGATCTGGCCTGTAATATAGCTTGATGCATTTGAGGCCAGTAAAAGCACAAGCCCGGAAAGCTCTTCCGCCTCTGCCAGTCTGCCCATTGGTATCCATCCGGCACAGTAATCATCAAGCCATTTATCCAGGGCTTTTATCTCTTCTTCAGTCTTACCAGCCTTGCCGATCTCTGATCTGTGCATACCGGGTGCTATTGCATTAATACGGATGTTATCCTTTGCATAGTGCATGGCAGCAACCTGTGTCAGATTGTTTATCCCCGCCTTGGACGCACCGTATGATGTTGACCCTATCTCAGGTACCTCTGCCCTGATACCTGCAACAGAAGAGATATTTATAATGGAACCGCCTTTGTTCCTGAGCATATGAGGGATTGTATATTTCATGCACAAAAAGGGTCCTCTCAGATTTACATTGATATTAAAATCCCATTCACTGGTGTTGATTTCATGGATCTTTCCGAATCCGGTTGCTATGCCGGCGTTATTTACGAGTATATCAATCCTGCCGAATTCTCTTACTGTATCATCCACCATACTTTTTATATCTTCTTCAGAGCTCATATCTGCCTTAAGTGCCATGGCTTTTCTGCCGTGTGCACGCACCTTATCAAGTGTTATCTTGCATGCATTCATATCACGTCCGGCACAGGCCACATCAGCCCCGTATTCTGCAAGGACAGTTGCTATTGCCCTGCCGAGTCCCCGGCTTGCGCCTGTGACAAGGGCCACTTTACCTGTTAAATCAAATATTCCTTTATCTGTCATCTTATTTCTCCTTTATATCGCTGTCGGATTGGCTTGGGCAGGCTGAACAGAAAAGACTGCCTTGGTCTATAAATATATCAGACAGGATATAATTCAGGCATTCTGCCTTTGTCAAGAGCCTGTATTTAATTGACATGATCTTGCAGTGCAATGAAGATCAATACTGTTATTAAAAAAATAGCACTTCCATATAAAAAATGATTGAAATACCGGGACACAAAAATGTAATACAACACAGGTGAGTGTCAGATAAGGAGATAAACTTTGATTAACGTTCAAAATCAATATTCAAAAAATATTAAGATATCAGATTCATGTCTCAGGCGTGTTTCCATCTATTTCAGGACAGTAACCCTGCTGGAAAAAAAAGGGGTTGAATCAGTAACATCAATGGATCTGGCAGATATAGACGGACGTTTTCCGGCACAGGTACGTAAAGATCTCTCCTACTTCGGGTGTTTCGGTTTAAGGGGCGTGGGCTATGAGGTGCGTAAGCTGAAAAATGAATTGGCCAGGGTGCTTGGGCTTGATAAAAAATGGCATATTGCAGTTATAGGGGACACCCGGTACAGTGACACGCTTATCAATACACTTACCCTGAAGTCGAATAATTTTGTTGTCAGCAAGATTTATGATAAAAATCCAATGTTACACAGGGGGGAAGGAGATGTCACGGTTTATCATATAGACCGCCTGGAAGAAACCATTGACCCTGACCTGGATAATATAGCCATTATAACCCTTCCTCATTATGAGGTTCAGGAAATTATAAACAGACTCAGCCTCATTGGCGTAAAGGCTGCGCTTTATCTCGCCTCAGGTTCTGTAAAGGCGCCGGACAACATGTTTATAATGAATCAGGATATCACTGTTGAACTCGGGATGCTCACATATCGCCTTAATGAAAAAACCGGGGGGTGATATTTGCCTCAAGTGCTCATTTTGATTTTATGTGCCAGGTGGCAGGGTTTTTTTGCTGATATTGCCATATCTGATACCCGTTAAAGACTGCCTGCCAGAGGATATATGCAGTCGGGGCAATGGACGCAAGCTGATGCATGTATGACTGTGCTATCCATATGGTCAGCACCGTATTCTTGTGTCCAAGGGCCTGTCCTCCTGTAATCCTGTCACCATAGATACTTCCTATCCTGCGGCCCAGCCAGAATTGGAATATACAGGTTATTAATGACCCGGCGGCAATTGTGATGACTTCAGTATATTTGTCTTCCCCATAGAGAGTAAAATATTTAACCGAGCGGGCAATTAAGACGGCAAAGGTAATAAAATACAGATAAAAGGATATGATCTGCCTTTTACGGATACCATCATAAATCCGCGGAAAAAACCTTGATAACGATATCGCCAGGAGCAGCGGGACTACAAGCATGAGAAACAGCTCTTTCAA
>CAZSZQ010000130.1:0-7182 GCA_964610475.1 uncultured Desulfatiglans sp. | reverse complement strand
GATGATAAAGTAAACAAGAAGCCCGGTTACAATCTGCACCGATATCATTACAAAATGTATCCGCTGAAATCTCACCTCCCTGAGTGACAGGCTGCAATAGGAGATAAAGATCATCAGAAAAAGCATTACCGGTAATAAAAACGACAGGGGATAAAGGATTCTGTAACACAATAAGCCCAACACAATGGCAACCGGTGATACCCATTTTTTAAATAAATTCGGCATAACTGCTTCTCTGGTTTATGATCTTATTTTTTCATGCAAAGGCTGAAAGACAGATATCTTTATCATAGCTGCAGATTTCAGACATGCAAATCTCATAACAGACAGTGGTAGATGATCTCCTGGATTGCATAATATTTAAGGTTCAGTATAAAATAATATTTCGGACTTTTCAGGCTAAATGTTTTTTTGCTTTACTGTTAAATGCTTCAACCTGTTCTTTTTGCCATTTCTTTCCTTTATTCAATTTATTTGCCATCAACTTTGCTACAAAGGGGGCTGTATCAATAGCAGCCCTGGCATCCAGGATAAGTGCCCTGCGGCGGCGTGAGAGAAAATCTTCCACCGTCAGTGCCATCTCATTTTCAACCGACCATATTACTTCTGCATGCAATATTGTATCTTTAAAAAGAAAATTCCCAAGCTCAGGTTCTTTCTTTACCATATTTCGTATCTGAATGGCATCTGACCCATAGCAGGCAAGATTTCCGAACTTATGCGCGTGGTTATAATAACCGTGTATCTGGAGGGATTCGCTGACAGACGGATGAAAGTCAAGCCGGCTGTTAACTATTGCCTGGTCAACCGCAGCCGCTGCCATTTTTCTGTAGGTTGTCCATTTTCCCCCGGCTATTGTGACAAGGCCTGATCTTGATACAAGTATCATATGCTCTCTTGAGATGTTTGCGGTGTCAGGATTTTTCCCCGGGCTTACCAGAGGGCGCAGCCCGGCGAATACGCTGAGGATGTCTTTTTTTTGAGGGTCTTTTACAAGGTACCTGGCTATGTTTTCCAGCAAAAAATCGATCTCATGCTCCCCGGGAACCGGATCGATATCAATATCCTGTACCGGTGTGTCTGTTGTCCCGACTACAACCCGTTCCTGCCAGGGTACTGCAAATAGAATCCTGCCGTCACTGGTTCTCGGGACCATGATTGCCGCTTCTCCTTTGAGAAAGGATTTATCCAGCACGATGTGTATTCCTTGGCTTGGTTTTATAACAGGAACCGATTCAGGTTCATCGAGCAGCCTTATTGAATCACTGAATACCCCGGTGGCATTGATGACCGCCCTGGCTTTTATCTCGTATTCCTTTTTATTTTCACTGTCCTGTACGACAACGCCTTTTAAAACGCCGTTTGATTTTACAAGTTTTACAACCTTCATGTAATTTATAACAGCAGCGCCCTGTTCTGATGCAGTTTGCGCCAGATTGATGATCATGCGTGAATCATCAAATTGACCGTCATAATATCTCACTCCACCGTTCAGGCCCTTCGGTTCTATGTTTGGTATCTGCCTCAGGGTCTCTTTCCGGCTGAGGAGTTCGGAATGGCCGAAACCGCCTTCACCTGCCATAAGATCATACAGCTTAAGGCCGATCCCGTAAAAAGGGCCCTCCCACCAGTCATATGCGGGCACTATGAAGGGAAGGCTTTTAACAATATGAGGAGCGTTGTGCAGCAGGATGCCCCGCTCCTTTAACGACTCCAGAACAAGGGATATATTGCCATGTTTCAGGTAACGCACGCCTCCGTGGATAAGCTTTGTGCTTCTGCTGGAGGTAGCAGCGCCAAAATCATTCTGCTCAAGAAGTACCACACTGTAGCCGCGTGATGCCGCATCAACAGCTATTCCCATGCCTGTGGCTCCACCGCCTATTACGGTAAAATCCCATATATGACCTGTGTCTGAGATCATGCTCAGCATTTCGTCTCTATTCATAATCAATCCTTTTTATAAAAAGAAATCAAATCCAAAACTATTTACGTATACGGAAAATATCTTTTAACCATGCTAACAGGTCTTTTCTTTCGGTCTGCATAAAATCGCTGATAATAACTGCCATCTCGGCAGTTCGCAAATAACCATATGATTTGTGATGGTTTTTATCTTTTTTGTATTCATAATCATTGTTAACAATTTTATCTATCACACGAACATCTCTTGAATTTGCCTCATAATCATCTGTTAAATCATGATCTATGGTAATCTCATCTTTCAGGTCTGTGAGGTTATACCAATTGGAAATGACATTTTCAGGTGTCTTAAGGCGAAATCCTTCAGGCATTTTTATTCTTCTTTCCGCGGCGATTTTACTTTTTATTACCGGCAGTCCAAGTGGCGAACCGATAGTGACAAACGTATCAACCGGTACCGAAGGAACAACCTCTGTCAATACATTATAGGCAATAATCGACCCCATGGAATGCGCAATAAGTAGGATTTTATTCTTCCGGTTTTTGTAGAGGAGATCAGCCAGCTGTGAATCTATGACATCTCTGGCCTTTCGTTTCCCTCCTGCATCGCCCGTACATCCGGCCTTGTAATACTTTTCAAAATCATTGAAAAAATGGTGGATTATAAAGTCATTTATTGATGAGTAGTTGACTGTAAGATCCTCATTGAGGAATAATTTTTCCATGCTTGTTTCAATATCATGGAGGATTTTTTTTCTTAAGCTGCCCGGTTTTTCCTCTTGTTGTTTTTGAACCGCACGAACATAAGGTTCATCAATATATAGCGGGGAATTCGTATCCCGTATCGCCATATTCTTAGGGGAATTATAAAGACAATGACTCCAGTAAGCCATTTTAAAATTAAAATTTCTTTTCGGCCTGCCTGCTCTTTTGAATCCTTCGCGGATAGAGGCCTTCCACCATATTTCAAGAACTCTTCGCGGCGGTTTGTTTCCAAGACCATGGATGCCTATTATTACACTGGACATTATCTCTTATCCTGATGCTATGCTGACACCGGTTTTGCATACAATTTCCAAATACATACCATTTTATTTCTCGCCTGCCTCCTGAAGAGCCTTTAATGCCCTGTCAGGGTAGTCTGTAAAAACCCCGTCAACGCCAATGGCCTTCATTCTTTTGATGTCAGCAGGGTTATTTACCGTATAGACAAAAACCTTCAACCCGCGACTGTGCGCATCCCTGACAAATGTATCATCCGTATAAGAGATATGCTGATTTACGGAACAGGCATTGAGCTGATGAGCGACTAACGGATAATCTTCAGATACACCATCCAGCAGTATGCCGATCCTTGCGCTGTTGTCGAGGTTTCTGGCCTCACGTAAAAGTTGATGATCAAAGGATGATATCAGAAAATTTTCCCATGCCCATTCCTTTGTTATCCTGCCATGGAGCAGTTCAACGACAGGCCGCGCTGTTTCCGGCCCCTTTAATTCGATATTTATACCTGCTCTTCCCCATATCAGATCAATCACCTCTTCAAGCGCAGGAATCCTTTCTCCTTCTCCTGCATCGAGGCTTCGAAGGTATGAAAAGCTTTTGGTTTTAAGATATCCTTTCCCATTTGTAGTCCGCTCAAGTCTTTCATCGTGTATGACAACAAGGTGGTTATCCACGTAATACACATCAACCTCAACCCAGTCCGCCCCCAGGTCCATGGCCAGTGCAATGGATTTGATTGTATTTTCAGGCGCGTACCCCATAGCGCCGCGATGACCTATACACAGCATATCTTTTCTCCGGATCCGATCAACCGGCTTAAGGCGGTTTAAGGCTGATTATATGACTTTTTTCTGCCTGATCCTGTTACATCATTATTACACCCGATTAGTGTGATGGTCAAAATATATATCTACCAGGGCGGCTTGACATTGAATCAGCGTTTACATAGGATTCCTAATCTTTTATAAACCTGGGAATAACACAGGATACCAAGAACATAAATGGAAAAAGTCAGCCAGCTGAGTTCCCGAAACAGAAATTACATTATAGGCGCTGTATTGATCGCGCTTTTTTTGTGCGCAATGGATGCCCTGATCATGTCTGTTGCCATGCCCACCATTGTAATGGAACTCGGAGGCCTTGAGTTATACGCATGGGCCTATTCAGGGTTTTCCCTTACCAATGCAGTTACACTACCAATTATCGGTAAGCTCGCTGACCTTTACGATACAAAAAAACTGTTCATATTCTCCATAGTATTTTTTATTCTTGCATCAATAGCAGCAGGGCTTTCAAACAGCATGCTTTTTCTCGTTATTGCAAGGGCAATCCAGGGATTTGGCGCTGGCGGAAACATGGCCCTTGTATACATAGTATTATCAGATGTATCAACGCCCTCTACCCGTGCAAAGACCCTGGCAATGGGTAGCTTTATCTGGGGCATATCCAGTGTTGTAGGCCCTTCTGTGGGCGGATTCATTACAACCTATATGTCATGGCGATGGATATTCTTCATAAATGTCCCAATTGGTCTTATATCATTAACAGGTATCGCCCTCCTGTTCAGAGAATCAAGAACAAAAAAGCAGACTGTGAATCTGGATATTAAAGGAGCTATAACCCTTGTCGGCTGGGTGTTCTGCCTTTTAACCTTGATACTTTCCGGCGGTGAACAGTTCCCATGGATATCGCCACAATCCATTATTCTTGCCATTGTCACCATCATATTCATGGCTGGTTTTCTGATATCTGAAAGTAACTCATCCGAACCGGTAATAAGCCTGAATTTTTTCAGGTTCAGGGAATTTATCCTTGGTAATGGTGCGGCATTTCTATCGAGTTTCGGGGTCTTCAGCCTGTTTGCCTATGCCCCTCTATTTATACAGGGGGCCATAAGAAAAAGCCCTATGGAGGTCGGTTATGTGATGCTTACCATGAGTTTAGGATGGACAGGCGGGCCAATATTACTCACAAGGTTCCTGCATAAAATAAATAATAAGGCAGCCATCATAACCGGCGCCTTACTGCTTACTGCCGGCAGCGGTTATCTGCTTACATTCGGGCCTTCAACAACCATGCTGGAATGCCTGAGCGCCTTTGTTATTATTGGACTCGGAATGGGATTTGTTTCAATCTGTACATTACTGGTTGTCCAGAATGCCCTGCCTCCAAAGGACCTTGGGGTGGCAACATCATCCCAGCAGTTCTTCAGGACACTGGGAGCGACAATAGGGGTCGGCATAGCAGGGGCAATAGCGACCTCAAGCCTTGTTTCAAAACTAAAATCTGCTGGAGATGTAATCCCTGCGGAGGTTTTCAGACAGGTATCAGAAAACATAGAAAACATTTTCAAGGCGAATTTTTTCACACCTCTTACACAGGAGATCAAGTTAGTTCTTCAGAATGCGGTAGCAGGCAGCATCTCGACAGTTTTCTGGATAGTCTTCGGAACCGCCGTCCTGACCTTTATTTCCAGCCTTATGCTTAGGAAAGAAAAATAAAGTTGAGACCAAATCTCTAAGGGTATTTGATTTTTTATGACTGCCATTAGGCAATGTTAAGTATATATAGTTAACAGTATAGTTAATTTGATATGCCTGATGAGAATAAAAAACAGCTTCTGGCCTTACAAAAAAGGCTTTCAGGGCTGAAGAATGCCGATTATAAAGTAAAGCTGGGTTCAATACTTGATAGCGATATAAGAGATTTTTATATTAA
Source organism: uncultured Desulfatiglans sp. (assembly GCA_964610475.1). GTDB lineage: Bacteria > Desulfobacterota > DSM-4660 > Desulfatiglandales > HGW-15 > JAAZBV01. Next base: position 1,536 of record CAZSZQ010000130.1, on the reverse strand, counting down.
AGACCGGTTCAGCTTCTTGAGAGAAAAACTTGCAGCTAAATAGTAGCTTATAAATTGAGCAGTTCAGGGTTCAAAGGTTTTGATTTTGATTTAACATTGAACCTCAAACCTAGAACCTTAAACCTTTCTTTTACTCATACCTCAAAGCCTTAATCGGGTTTTTCCTTGCAACCCTGGCCGTATTACCCACGACTGTCAGCCATGATATAACAATCGCAAACAAACCTGAAACCAGACAAATGGGAATCATCAACAAGGGATTGATTTTTTATGGAAAATGTTCAAGCCAGTTCTGGAATGTATATATTGTATTAGACACAATTCGATCGCGATTGAGTAAGATTTATTTAATATTAAAACTTAATATGTTACAATCCCGTGTAACAATTAAAAAAGAGGAAAAGCTTATGGGATTGATAAAAATAATTTCTGATGTAGATGAGGAAGGGAGGCTTCATATCCCTGAAAAACTTACTCTCAAAAAAGGCAAAGTTGAACTAATTATTAAATCTCTGGATGACGATAGAAAAGCTACAGAAATTACTTATGCAGACCACTATTGTGGCAAAATTATGATTGAATCACTTAGAAGAGAAGATATCTATGGTGATGATGCGCGATAATCCTGTTTTTATTGATACCAATATACTTGTATACGCCAACAACAGAGACTCAAACCTTTTTTAATATATCAATTTGAGTAACTCTGAAAATTGAAAAATATTGAATTAACAGACTAATATTGGTATTATTGACGCCATATCAAATAATTTAATATGGATTTAAACTATGGATGCTACACTTACAGTAAAATTTTCCCAACTTAAATCACTAATTACTCAAATTGATGTAAATAAAAAAATTGAGTTAATTAAACTTCTAGAAAAAGATGCCTTTCCCGTTCGATTCAAAAAGTTTCTTAATAAAATAAAAACGAATGAAATCGACCTGGATGATATTACTCGTGAAGTGGAGTTAGTCAGAAAAAAAAGATACAATGCCCAAAAAAATAATTAGGCTCGCTATTGCCCACCTTCCAAGAGTTGAATGGATAGATGTTAATCATAATTTTGATGACTGCCGAGATCCTAAAGATAATTTTCTTTTGGATTTATGTGTCTTTGGTAAAGCTGATTATCTAATAACCGGAGATGAAGATTTACTTGTTTTAAACCCTTTTCGAAAAACTGAAATCATTAATTACAGTAAACTGCAAGATATTTTAAATAACCTATAATAATATTAATTGTAGATAGTTAATGTGTTTTAAAGAATATATGTTGTACCACAATTATGAATATAAAGAAAAACTGCCATGGCCAGGTGCTTGAAATGAGCAGGGCCTGCGTCCTTAACTCTTATAGAAAATTTCCAATAATTAAATTTATGTGGAAGCAAATTATTTCTTTTATGATGGAAAATGACGTAAAATATATTTTTGGTTGTCCGAGCGTAGAAAATCTGGATGCTGATTATGTGGGTAAGATAGTTTCTTATTTTAAGGCAAATTGTCTTTCGAAAGACGACTTCAGGGTT
>CAZSZQ010000129.1:0-9815 GCA_964610475.1 uncultured Desulfatiglans sp. | reverse complement strand
GCGTAACGAAACCGGTAAAAAGATTTCTCATCGTGAATTATATATACCTTCTCTTTTTTGCTGTTGAAATTAAACGCGAATTCATAAGTGGCATAATATGCTTCATGGCCGTCAAAGGTTGTTTTTCCACTCGATTCAATTTTAAAATCTTTATAGCGGTATTTATCCTGCATTCCCTCACTCCAGACCCTGAAAAAGTCTTCAGCGTCCATCCATCGATTTCCTTCTGTGGCAGGAATTCCCGCCACATATATCATTGTATTTTTATCTGGAAGAACAAAAAGGAAATCATTAAATGGTACGTTGGATCTTTCCTGCCAGCCTTTTCCGGGAGATGGATCAATAGTGTAATTGATATTCGCTTTTTGACTCTCTTTAGAGTATTCAATTCTCCTGGAATCATCCCTGTCCACAAAACATATCCTCATTCCAAGTCCGAAGTAAGATATAAGGATTAATATTGTCAAAGAGAGAAGCATCAATGATGGTTTGATCAGCGTGCTTAAATCCCGGTCTATCTTTAAAAGTTCCTGCACCCTGTGCTCAAGTGATTTTTTGGAAAGAGACATGCCTGCAGCGGCAGGCATGGTGGAAAAAAGGCATGTTTTTTCCGCAAGATTAAGCAGGGTGGCTGCATATTTTTTTGGGCTCTTCAATACATTGATAGCGTAATTATCACAAACATCTTCCCTGGAATCTGAGTATGCGGAATTGAGCTGGTAAATAATCGGATTCCACCAGAAAACCGAGGACAGAACGTGCTGGAAAACCCCAGTAAAATTATCACCATGAAAAATATGGGCAAGTTCATGCAATAGAATGCTTTTTAATTCATCATCTGCAATCTCGTCCACTTCCACTGGAAGGATCATTACCGGCTTTATGATTCCAACTGTCACAGGCGATGGGAGAGAAGAAGAAAAATAGATTTCAGGCATGGGCCTGTTTTTAAATACATGTCTGATGGTGCTGTATATTTTTATAAGCCTCTCTCTGTCATCAGTCTTAAGGTTATACATGTAGCCTTTTAAAAAGGAGCGCTTAAACCCCAGACGCAGAATAAACACAATAAACCCTGCTATCCAGATTCCCCCGAATATATTTACTGCAAGCGGAATCAAGTCACCTTTTATAAAAGATGTGTGGTTTATCCTAAAAATGTTTTCGTGTATTTTAGATTGACTCTTTTCATTGATAGATTTCACTTCAGGATTTTGTGTAGCATGAGAAAAAGGCTCCTCATATTGTTGAGTATTTGGCTGATGAAGTTCTATGGTTGATTGAAACCATGCGATCTGGTTATCGTTAAATATGACAGTTACAACAGGAAGGATCGCAATGGAGATCAATACGGCGAGATAGCCCGCACTCCGGGCGGGTGCAGACCTTGGTCTCCATATCTTCATTATCGCCCATCCAATCAGGGAGACAATGATTACCTGCAAAGACAGATTGAGGATCAACTCTGCTGATCCGGTGTTAGTTGCAAGAGAATATAAATCCATGGCCTATTACCCTTCATAGTCATCAAGTATCTTTCTGATTCTTTTTATCTCATCACCTGTAACATCAGAACCGTGAAACAGTGCCTTGACAAGGTTGGCGTAGGAGCCGTCAAATATCCTCTTCTTAATATCACCAGTGATCTCCCGTTCCACCTCTTCCCTGTCACGGGTAGCCTCATACAAAAAATTTCTTCCATCCTCATGATGTTTGAGCCAGCCTTTTTCTTCAAGACGCTTCATCTGCACCTGAATTGTGGTTCTTTTTAAATCACGATTGTGCAGTGAATTGACGGCATCAAGCACTTCATTAATAGTCACCTGCTCTCGGTCCCATACTATTTTCATTATTTCAAATTCAGGGTCTGTTAGTTTTGCCAGTTTTTCAGACATGGTTAAATGCCTTTCTATATTATTTGGGTGTTAAAACGACAATTGTAGTTACACTACAACGACACATGTCGTCTGTCAAGCCTGTTCATTAATTATTGATAAATATTGTATGTGTGTGTAATCCAGTCAAAAAATTGACTGGCATTTGAAAATCCCATCCCTTACAGCAATGATAATATCATATAAATAACAATATACTACCAAGATATTGATAGTATAACATCAATGGCATAACTGTTGCAGAACCATTTATCTGTATTGAAAAGGTTTGATATTGGCCTGATCAATATGCTCCGTTATTCATAATTACAGGCCGCTATCGGTTTATCATAAAAAATATTTAAAGAGGAAATATGGAGAACAAATCTCCAGATTACACAAAAAATATATTCCCTGAAAAACCCGAACTCCTGGAAACAATTTTTAATACTGCTCAGGTTGCTATTCTTGTAACAAAGAACCGTATTGTTCAATATATAAATCCCGAATTTACCGCACTTTTTGGCTATTCGGCAGATGAGGCGGTTGGACGTCATGTCGATGAACTGATTATGCCTGAAGATTTTTGGAGTGAAACGAATGGGCAGATAATCAAGGAGAAAATGACTAAAGGAGAGCGCTATGAAATGGAAACCGTCCGTCGTGCTAAGGATGGCAGATTAATGCATGTCCTGGCTCGTGGATGTCCTATATTGGTAAACAATGAAATAGTGGGGGGATTTTTATTTTTTACCGACATATCAAAACGCAAACAGGTTCAGGATAAACTAATAAAAGCGCATAATGAACTGGAAATCAGGAATGAGCAAAGAACCAGAGATTTTAAAGAGAGTGAAAAAAGATTCAGAGGCCTTTTTGAGCATTCAATAGATGCCATAATTATCCATAAAAACGGATCGATAATAGATGTGAATAAAAGCATGTGCGAGTTGCTCGGATATACCAGAGATCAACTCATTGATATGCATGTGATCAATCTCCATCTTAAGTCTGACCATGAGAAACTGGTGGAGGAGGTAAAAAGAAGGGAAAAATTTATCGGATTTGAAACCAGATGGCTTAAGGAAGACGGATCCCTGATAGATGTGGAGATGAACTCAAATCAGATTGATCCTGAAAAGGAGATATACCTCGTTATTGGCAGGGATATAACAGAACGAAAAGAGTCAGAAAAACGGCTTAAGTTAAGCGAAGAACTGAACCGTGTCCTTGTAGAGAATATCGATATAACACTGAATCTTGTAGATACCGATTTTAACCTGCTTATGGCCAACCCTGCATCTGCTCTAAAAAGGGGGTTAACCACCAAAGATATTGTGGGGAAAAAATGTTATAAAGTATTTGAAAATCGTGACTCTGTGTGCCCCCACTGTCTTGGAGTAAAGGCCATAGAAACTGGCAGGGTACAGAAGGAAGAAATAACCGTCACTGTGCCTGACACCGGATTATCAGAAATGGAGTTTCAGGCATTTCCGGTGTTTGGTGAAGATGGAAAGGTAACAGGCTTTATAGAAACGGTAAGGGATTTTACCAAGGCAAAAAAGGATGCCATAGAATTTCAGAAGGCCAAGGAGGCTGCTGTGCAGGCCAATAAGGCCAAGAGCGAATTTCTTGCAAACATGAGCCATGAAATACGCACTCCCTTAAATGGTGTTATGGGTGTTTTGAATCTCCTGCTTTCCACTAACACTGACAATGAACAACTGGATCTGATAGAGACAGGTAAAAAGAGTGCTGAAAACCTGCTTTCAATAATAAATGATGTCCTTGATTTTTCAAAGATTGAGGCAGGGGAACTGGATCTGGAAAAGCTTGATTTTAACCTGAGGAGTTCTCTGTCCGAGATCATTGAGCTCCTTGCAATACAGGCCCATAATAAGGGGCTCGAAATTATATATGAGATACATCAGAATATCCCATCGCTTTTAAAAGGAGACCCGGGGCGGTTGCGACAAATTCTTCTTAACCTCATAAGCAATGCCATTAAATTCACTGAAAAGGGAGAAATAGTAATCACCGCTTCGCACATTTCTGAAACAGATAAAAATGTAAAAATAAAATTTGATGTAAGAGATACAGGTATAGGCATACCTGAAAATAAACTCGAGATGGTATTTGAGGCATTCAAGCAGACTGATGCATCTACGACAAGGATGTATGGCGGAACAGGCCTTGGCTTAAGCATATCAAAAAGACTTGCAGAACTAATGGGAGGTGAGATAGGGGTTCAGAGTCAGCCTGGCAAAGGCTCAACCTTCTGGTTCACCGTGCAGTTTGAAAAACAGTTTGACAGGGCAGAAGAAATATCAGAACCGCCCCTGAATATCCGTGGAAAGAGGTTTCTGGTGGTTGACGATAACAGGACAAACCTCACGGTCTTAAAGGAGTACATAGAATCATGGGGGTGTTATTGTGATCAGGCAGAGTCAGGAGAGACAGCACTATCCATGATGAGGGCTGTAGCAAGGGTAAAGGCCCCATTTGATGCTGTCTTTATAGATATGCAGATGCCTTTAATGGACGGAGCGGAACTTGGGAGAAGGATCAAGAATGAGACAGAACTAAAAAGTACACCCATTATTATGCTTACCTCCCAAGGCATAAGAGGCGATGCATCCAGGATGAAAAAGATAGGATTTGCAGCCTATTTAACAAAACCGGTGAAGGGATCGCAGGTTTTTGATTGCCTTATAACCGTATTAAGTGAACATCGCCTGAAAGATGAAGAAAAAAGGCGGCAGATAGTAACTAAGTACACCATATCTGAAGAAAAAAGAAAAAGAACAAGGATACTTCTTGTTGAGGACAACGTAATCAACCAGAAGCTGGCCATCAAATTATTAGAAAAATTCGGGTTTCAGGCAGATTGCGCAGCAAATGGCATAGAGGCAATAAAGGTGCTTGAGTCCTTAAGATATGATATTGTGCTGATGGATGTCCAGATGCCCGAGATGGATGGACTTGAGGCAACAAGGATAATCAGAGACTCTGGTTCAAAAGTAATTGATCATGATGTAAAAATCATCGCCATGACAGCGCATGCCATGCAGGGTGACAAAGAACGATGCATAAATGCCGGGATGAACGATTATACCATAAAGCCAATAAAACCTCAGGAACTGCTTGATGCGATAGAAAGACAGATAAAATTTATATCCTCAAATGATGAAAGACTGCTTTAAAAAAGGTCGTAAATGCAGGGCCCTTGCCCATACGTATGTTTGCGACTGCATTAACCTGTTCAAGCTGATTATCCAGCAAATATTTCTTCGGTATTTGAATATTGGTTGTTGCACACAAAGATGCCAGTAATATAAATATCGGCGCTATAATCATCTTTATATATGATCTCATGATACCGCTCCTTTAATTATATTTTTATTAATAAATTAACCAGCCTTTTTATTAGAAATAAAATATAATTAATTATGCATAATTTATCATAATACAGCAGAAATATCTACGCTTATCAGTTTGACAGGGTTAATACCCCATTATGATCGTATATTTAAAAAAAAATGAAAAGTGTGATCATAAATCTCCTTTTTATTATCTAAGTTGAACATTGACAAAGAGTGTATGCTTAAATAGTATTCATCTCATAATCGGAGATCCAACAAACAATTTTTTTAAGGAGGATTATAGTATGAAGAAGTTTATATCTGCTGCTGTTGTTGCAGCACTATGCCTGATATTTATCTGCGGTTTTCAGACGGCAGTCGGCAAGGCTCAGGCGGCCTCGTCCAAAGAAAAGATAACCGTGCTCACACCACTTGGCAATCCGCCAAACATCACATTGAAAAAGATGGCACCCCGCCTGGATACACTGGATGGCAAGACCATATATATAGTCGATGATGGTTTTGTGGGTGGGGATAACCTGCTTTATGAGATGGTAGACTGGTTCAAGGCCAACTATCCAAAGACCAATGCCCTCTATAAAAGAAAGGGAGGTATGGGTTTTAACGCTGAAGACCCTGCTTTATGGGCTGAGATGAAGGAAAAGGCGGATGCAATAATCATCGGCCTTGGCCACTGAAGCCAGTGCGCGCCGGCAGTTGTCGAGCACTCAATCAATTTTGAAGCAAACATGGGTATCCCTTCGGTTTCTATAGTCTTAGCCGAGTTTTATGAACAAGAGACAGATAAGGCATTACAGAGCGGTATGCCAGGCATTCGCACCCAGTGGATACAGGGACCGGTCTGGGCAAAGACAAGAGAACAGTTAAAGAGAGATGTTATTAATGGTAACAACCCCCTTACCGGAAATAACGTAATGAAGGAGATCGTTGAAAAATTTACCAAACCACTAACAGCAGAAGAGCTGAAGGGCGGTGAGATAAAAAGAGACCGCGGCCCTGAAACATATACTGGCACAGAGGAAGAGCTGCATAAGCTCTTTCTTGACAAAAGGTTTACTGATTTTCTGCCCATTGTCCTCCCGACAAAAGAGCGTGTTGATGAAATGCTTATGGGCACAAGCCAGGACCCTGACAAGATAGTAGGTAAAATGGCCCCCACACCGGGCGGATATTTTGAATACTGGACATTTACAGTAAGGGACGTTGCTGTCAATGCGGTAATGGCAGGTTGCAAACCTGAGTATATGCCCGTGCTTCTTGCTATTCTTTCAGGTGACCCTGCATCAGGGATATCACAGGAGGCGATATCCATTTCAGATAACGGCTTCATGAGCGCAGTGGTAATCAACGGGAACATCCGTGACGAGATAGGGCTTAATTATGATGTTGGCGCTGTAGGGCCATTCGCACATGCAAATACAACAATAGGGAGGGCCTACAGCCTGGCCTCGATTAATGTAGGCAATAACGGAAAAGTAGGCACCTCATATATGGGTGTTATAGGTAACCACGGTAACCTGATCAATATAGTAATTGCTGAAAACGAGGAAAAATCCCCATTTGACCCCTTTTCTGTACGTCTGGGCTATAAAAAGGGTGAAAACGTAGCAAGTCTGTTTACAGGCTGGGGTATCCTTTCTGCTGCTAACTGGGCCGCTAATGCCTGGGGAAAAGAGATGGATTACCCGAATATCATGAAGGAGATCGCAAAACAGCAGGGTTTTCTATTCGGGACATTTTTTGTCCTGAGCCCGCCCATTGCCAATTTTGTAAAGCAAAAATATAATACAATACAGGAACTGGAGGCTGCTATTGCCCCGCCGCCCGGTGCAATGTTTGGCCCTCCTCCCAAGGCAGATCCGGATGTAAGGGCTGCCGCGCCTGCACCCAAACCCGCAGCAAAGATGAGGCCCATGATGGGGCCACAGATACCCATAATTGTTACCGGTGCTACAAATAACAATTACTGGAGTGCTGGAGGTTTCAGGTATGGTCGCAGTATTAAGATAGATGACTGGCGTTAGTTAGGTTATTAGTGCCCATCCAGAAAGAGAAAAATTCTGGATGGGGCTTTCAGCAGTCAGCGGTCAGCTTGCAGCAAAAGGTATAACAAACTCATTGGGATTAATAAATATCCCTTTGATTTATCGGTATATAACCGCGGATGAATGTGGGGAGAGAAAAAAATCCATACTTATCCGCGGTTTTGTTTTTGCAGCCAGTGGAATATGGGTATATAATCGGCTTAAAAATTTTTGGAGGTAAACCTATGCCGGGATTTCGATTCTCAATAAAAACAATTATCCTTTTTATTCTGTCTGCTTTGTCTCTTACCATACCAGGGAGACTCGAAGCGCAGAATTCATCACCAATCGTTTATGAGGCCCTGAGCCCCTGGGGTGATGCAGACCCAAAGCCTCTTAAGGGGATCTCAGAGAGGCTTAGTAATCTTTCAGGTAAAAAGATAGGGATATTTGCCAATTATAAACGGGCTGCAATGCCTATTGCATCCTCGCTGAAAGACCGCATCAAAGAGAGTTATCCTGATGCAGAGGTCAGCATCTACCATTCAGATAAATGGAATGTTATAGAGATAGAGACAGAGAAGAAGGATGAATTTAAAAAATGGGTGGAGAGCAACGATGCCTTTATCCTTCTTGTAGGTGACTGAGGCTCCTGCACCAAGTTCCTCGTATTTAACGCCATGTCCATCGAGGAACTTAAAAAGCCGGTCGTGTTACTGGCTAATCCTGGATTTATCGGGGATGCAGAATCAGCCTCATCCAACAAGGGTATGCCTGTCTTAAGGTTTCTGCCGCTCAATATAGCATGTGAATCCACTGTTAAGGCAGAGATAGATGCGGGCACAAAAGAGGCCATGCCCAGAATAACCGAGGCGCTTACAAAACCCCTTACCGATCATGAACGGGCGCCAAAGTGGGCAACAGAACCACCGCCCAGGGTCGCCTTTAAAGGGAGTTATCAGGATGTAAACCGCTTCTTCTACAGAAAGGGGTGGACAGACGGGCTCCCCATAGCCCCGCCAACCGAAGAGGCAGTTAAGGAGATGCTGCAGGGCACAGATTTACCTCCTGACCATGTTGTCGCTGAGGTTATCCCGCGGCACGGGAAGGCCACAATAGAAAAGATCGCAATAAATGCAGTAATGGCAGGCGCACTTCCAACCCATATGCCTGTAATAATAGCGGCGGTTGAAATGCTTGCTGATCAGAAGACCAGGTTTGATACATTTGAGGTAAGCACCGGTTCATGGGCGCCCTTTTTCATAATCAACGGGCCTATAAGGGATCAGATAAATGTAAATTATAGTTCAGGGGCATTAAGCCCCGGCAATATTGCCAACGCAGCCATAGGCCGCACCATAGGGCTGATTGTCAAAAATATCGGCGGGGCACGCAAGGGTGTGGAAGATATGGGGGTAATAGGAAACCCGTTAAAGTACAGCCTTGTTATTGGTGAGGATGAGGATAAGAGCCCGTGGGAACCACTCCATGTGGATCGCGGATTCAAAAGGGATGAGAATACAGTCACTGTATTTTTCCCGAACATCTATACGCAGGCCGTGCCAAAGGGCACAGATGCACAGGGGATAGCTGACTCAATGAAGGCGATGAACCCCTGGAGCATGTCATGTTTTATTTTGATACCCTCCCATGCGGAGATCCTTGCGAGCGAAGGGTGGACAAAGGAGGATCTCAAGGCATTTCTCATGAAGGATGCTGAATCGCCTATGACCGCTTACCAGCAGAGCCAGGGGGTAAAGACAGATGCAAAGGATATCCTATCAGCGCCGCCACCTGCTGTAGACCCTGAGAGCCTTATGATTATTGTTGCAGGAGGCCCTGGCGCATGGACAGGCCTGTTAAAAAGCGTTGGGGGAATAGAGAATGACTTTGTTACAAAGAAAATAAGCCTTCCCAAAAACTGGGACAAGCTTACGAAAAAGTATAGTAACATTGTTCCGAACTATGCGAGGTATTAATATTTATAAAGCCTGAAAGGGAAAAAATATTTTTTTCATACCTTTCAGGCTCTTTTCTTATTGACATTTCAAGGCCTTCAATGACATTAAAAGGTAATTTCAGCATCCTCTTTTCAAAATTATTCTGGTAAATCTTAGTTACATTTTTTATCGAAACTATTACATCCAGGGAGGTCTCTTATGAAAAATTTTAAAGGATATTTTTTAATTACCCTGCTGTTATTATTTCCAGCATCCATTATAGCTCATCCCAGTGTCTACCCGCTTGGGACAACTATCTATAAACCTGATAAATGCTGGAATGGATTTACCATCCTTTCAGCTGATAAAGGCATCCTTATCGACATGAACGGAAACCTAGTTCATCTCTGGAAAGGAAAACTGCACCACCCCAACAAGGTCTATCCAGGCGGTTATCTTTTATCTGCAACTTCCCCATGGAAACATGGGAGGCAGGATGCAATGCAGATCCAGATCAGGGATTTTAATGACAATGTGCTGTGGAGGTTTGACAGGTGGGTGGAGGGAAAGGCCAATGAGGGAGAAGGCACCATA
>CAZSZQ010000128.1:0-10043 GCA_964610475.1 uncultured Desulfatiglans sp. | reverse complement strand
CTGACATGAATAGAAAAGCAACGGAAATCAAAATAAATAAACTTTTTTTCCTTTCCATGGTTAACCTCATTTAACGGTCAAATTTCTCAAGAAAAAGTCCAGGTACAGAATTTAATTAAACCTGAAACGATATAATGGGTTAAACCCGGTTCACCCTGTTAAATGCTGCTTAGCATCCCGCTATACGGATTTAACTGGGTAAAAGATTTAAGACTAATGGATTGGAAAAGCAATAGATATTTCAATAAACAATGATTAATGATCAGATTCAATAAATAACAAATTCAAGGGGTCGAGTGGAAAAACAAAAAGCTTCACCCTGTCACATCCCGCTTTTCAGCCCTCTATGGGTTATTAACAGGGTTCATGCTATCATCTGTACCTGATGTGTATATGGAGATGCTGTTAGATTATCAGGTTAAAGTGCCAAACCTTATAAACTAACAGCGTACCCCTTTTACATTATCTCTTGACCGTTCGATCGTATACTACTTCGCCGTTGATAATGGTTTTCTTGACGATAATCCCGTGTACTTCCGTAATCGGAATTTCATAGGGATTTCGATCAATCACAATCAGATCCGCCAGCATACCCGGCTCGATCCGTCCCGTCTTATTCCCGTTCCCCATCTGCTTTGCAGAATTTTTTGTAAACAAATCAATAGCCTGTTTCAATGTAATCTTCTGGCTCTCACCGAGTGTGTCACCTCCACCCCCCGGTCTCTGCCGTGTCACAAGTGTTTCTATGGCAATCCATGGATTGACTGAAGGCACTACATTCCAATCAGAGCCAGCCACAACCAGACCGCCTCCTTCAATGGCATCTTTTACGGGCGTCCAGCGTTTCATACGTTCAGGTCCTATGGCCTTTGCAATATCAGCAATAATAGGATTGGGATACCATATGTAAGGTGACATCTCGAACGTTGCAGCAATGCTTTTCGCGCGACGAATGTCATCCATATTTATAAAACTGTTATGTCCGGTGTTGTGATACAAACCGGTGAATCCGTTCGTCTGGCGAGCTGCTTCAATGGCATCAAGGCCCTGGCGTACTGCTGCGTCACCTGCCGCATGAAACTTAACCGTAAGCCCCATTGCGTCAAATCTAGTCACAGCCTCTTTTATAATATCAGATGGTATCAGAAGCAGACCCTTGCGACTCGCATCGTCGTCGCGCCCTTTAATAATGTCCTCGTAAGGTTCTAACATCGCGGCAGTATGGCTATCCGTAGGAACGCCATCTAAAAATAGTTTAACGCAGTCCGGGCATATACGATCTTTTGCGTACAGATTACGCTCAGTGATCACGGTATCTTCTAGGACATTATCAGGACTCCATTGGAAACATAGCCGCACTCTCTGTTTTAGTTTCCCTGAATCAGCCAGTGCCACATATGTTTGGGCCAACTCTCTGCTGACAGCGGCATCGGTTAAGGAAGTGATGCCATAAGAGGACATCTCATTTAACGCCCACTCTAAAGCCATCAGGGTCTCTTCCGGGGTCGGGGGCTTTTCCATAACCTTCAGCAACTGACTGGCAGCTTCTCTCAGCACGCCGGTAGGATGCCCATCTTTATCGCGTTCAATAATGCCTCCTTTTGGATCAGGAGACTCTTTGGCAATACCGGACATTTCCAGGGCAAGCGAGTTGGCCCAGGTGCTGTGGCCTGAAATATCCCTCAATACTACCGGATTATCGGGGGAAACTTTATCCAGCATTTGACGATCAGGCATTCTGCCCAGTGAGTCTGCATCCCATTGTCCACCGGTGATCCACTCTTTCTCCTTTTTTCCTCTAACACACGCAGCTATTGTCTCCTGAATTTTTATCAATGATGAACCCTGCTCAAAATTGCAACCCCGCTTATAGCCTGAGATTGGATGCACATGTGTATCATGGAAACCTGGCAGCACCGTGTCACCGGCAAGGTCTATAACCTGTGTTGTTGTCCTCTTGTAACGATTTACAGTCTCCATGTCACCTACTGCCAGGATGATACCCCTTTCCCCGATTGCCATAGCCTCTTCTGTTGCCGATTCAGTATAAATTTTGCCATTGGCAAGAATCATGCTTGCTCCGTTCGTCTCAGAAAGGTTAAGAGCATGAACAACAGTTGTTGCCATCAGCATGGTTAAAAAGGTGATAATCGATACTCTGATTGTTTTTGTTATTTTGATCCTCCTACTCTCATATAGTTTTTCCATCTGCCTCATTTTTATTCCTGTAATCAGCCCCAGACATGTTATTCCTCCTACAGATCCCTGCTGTCATAAACGATTTCACCTCCTGCAACAGTCATGAGAACTTTCAGATCCACAATCTTGTGAGGATCAATGGTTAAAATATCATTATCTATCACACAAAAATCAGCCAGTTTGCCTGCCTCAACAGATCCCTTGACATCCTCCTTGTGGTCAAGCCAGGCATTGTGAATTGTGTAAGTAGCAATAGCCTCCTCAACAGTAATGCACTGCTCAGGTCCGCTTACTTTTCCTGTAGCTTTTGATTCCCTTAATACCGCCCCCTGCACACCGGGCCTCCAGTCAGGATATATGACAGGGGCATCAGAGCTGTTTCCAACATGCAACCCGGCATCAAGCATGGACCTTAGCGGCCATTGATAAGCAGCTCTTTCAGGCCCTACCACTGTCTGCATGTGATCGGAGATTGCCCACTTGATTGGAGATTGGACATTAAAGGCTATTTTATAATCACTTTTACTGTTAAAATTACTGACCTTCCTTATGGTTTCCGGCAGTGTGAAATCGCTGTGTATGATATAGTGGCGGGCATCCCAGGGGTCTTCCTCTATACACTTCATATACTGGTCCGTGATAATATCTATTGTCCGCTCCCCGCAGCTGTGAATACCGATCTGCATTCTATTGCCATGGGAAATCCGGATCAGCTCACGCAGGTTTTTTTCCTGTTCTTCGGGGTTTTCACCCTCTGTTACCAGAAACCCGTATGTTCCGTCCATATATGGCTTATGCATGCAGGCTGTTTTAAGAGGTGGAATACCATCCCCGATCATTTTTGTACCTGCTATCTTCAGCCAGTCATTTCCAAAATTATAACGGGCGCCCACATAGGTGAAAGCATCTTTAAGTATATCGATGGTTAATTTCCCGAAACCTCCCATCATGAGGAGCATATTGACGCGGCATGTCCATTTGCCCTGTTTGCGGGTTTCATTAAACACATCACTGTAACAAGCCCATTTTTCTCTATCCACTCCGGCATCGGTAAAGCTTGTTATACCGAGTGAGTTCAGTTCTGCCATTGCACCGGTGATGGCATTTTTACGCTGTGTATAGGTAGGCGGAGGAACAAGTCCGCGCAGATTAATTGATGCCTTTTCGTATAACAGGCCGTCGGATTCTCCGGATTTGGTTTTACCGATTCTGCCTCCCACAGGGTCCGGTGTATTACGTGTTATTCCGGCATTCTTTAGTGCGAGGCTGTTGACCCAGGCACGATGTCCTGAGTATTCCGTAAGCACCACCGGATTATCCGGCGCAACTCTGTCAAGATCATTTAGTGACGGTTTTCGATCAGGGTTTGCCAGACACTCCTCCAGGTATCCTTCATCCCACCCTTCTCCTATTATCCATTCACCCGGTTTCAGTGTGGAGGCCTTATCCGCTACCATTTTGACAATATCTTTTATGGATTTAACAACCGGGTATCTAATTTCAAGCTGGAGGGGAGGACGGGTCAATGCCCAGTCAGAAATATGACAATGGGAATCATTTATACCTGGCATCATGGTAGCGCCATTGAGGTTTATTATCCTTGTTTTTTTCCCTGCAAGGGTGTTTATATCATCATTATCTCCAACAGCAACTATCCTGCCATACTTAACAGCAACTGCCTGGGCAATTGAAAATCTACTGTCAACGGTCACTATTTTACCATTATTAAAAACCAGATCGGCCATCAGTGCGTCATGCAATTGGCTGGTTCTTCCCATAGTTACCCTCTAATATTTCAGTATTAAATAATGTCATTATTAATATGTCATAGCAGTCAAATAAATAAAATACTCCTTTTGGAGTATTTTATCAGAATAATTAGGAGAAGATAATAACCCGTGATTAACAAATAAACCCTGATATTGGAGGAAACTGATAATGGCTGAATCCGGTTATGGAAAACCGATTATAACAGAGCTGAAAACACCACGTTTCGGGAATAAATTGAATAAGGCATACGCCGGATTCGAAAAAAGAATTTTATGGATGGATGAAAAGAGATATCCTAAACACCTCCAATGATTTTATACACAAGGGCAGATCTTGAATTAACACCTGTTTTTTCAAATAGATTCTGGATATGAGATTTGACCGTCAAATCACTGATATCAAGCCTGTCTGCTATCTCCCGGTTTGTTAAACCTTCACAAACGAATTTAACCACATCAAGTTGACGTTTTGAGAGATTAAATGCTGCTTTTGCATCCCTCTGATCCTGATTCTGATTTTTATTAAGAAGGATGTTATCAAAACTCAGTGATAAAGAAGGGGCAAAAGCCCTGGCAAACCTTATTTCCACGTCGGAAAAAGGTTGAGAACTCCTTGATCGAAGCAGGGCTATGAAACCTCTTACCCGGTTCTTTTGTTTTAGATATATTTCAAGTTCATAATGTATATTCTGCGGTTGGAAAAAGCCCTTATAATACTCACTGGATGTGAAATCCGAATACTCGACTATCTCTTCGAGAGCAACAACTGTTTTTCCGTGAGGAAGGCGCGGCACAAGCTTAAGAGATTGTGAAGTACCTTGAACATTTGAAAAAGGATCAAGCGAATAATAATACTCAAGGTATTCCATATTCTTATTTTCATTTATGTTTCTGATATAAAAATCCGGGGAATACTTATTTTCATCTTCAAGGACAATCAGGGATCGGTCTGAAGGGATATAATTATCAATATGGTACAGTATCTCACGCTTGAAAATATCAAGATCCGATTCACAACTCAGATCGAATGCTATCTCCATATACTCTATCAATTGATTAAAATAAGTCTGTTTCATTAAATTTTAACCTGTTCCGTTATCGGTTATATCCATGAACATTCTTAAATTCCTCCCAACTGATTAACATCCGGAGCAAAAAATGTCTATAAAATCTTGTTTTAAAAGGTCTGTTAAACCTGGGGTTTTTTGACACATAATCTCAATACGCTGACAGACTACATGAATAAAAACTGGGGTCTGCCCGTTGACTTTGGACATTTCCCAATATAAACAAATTAAAAAATAACGGGATTCCACTGTCTGTCCCGCCATCTTGTCCTGTCATAGCTTTATGCGGCGACTGAAGCCTTGGGCGTCCGTCGCTGCAGTAGCAACTGCTACAGAGGATGGAACGTGAGATCAACCGTAGAATGACAACATAAATACTATTAATAAATTTTAGATTTTGAAGCTCACAAAAATCTTGATTCAATATTCAAGATTCAAAATTCAATATTTCCGGCGTTACTGAAGCTCCGGTTTTTCCTCAAAATGGCTGGTACCGTTGATTATATTCTTGGATAGATAGAACCTCACCTCCATTTATCTATTGAATAGGCCAGGGGTCTGCCGTAGCAGCCTCCCCATGTCCAGGCGTTTCCGGTCCCTCCCGCGACAATAATTGTCACTGCCCCCGGGCTTACTAGCTTTGGGACATCCGCATCTTCAGGTAAGCCTGCCAGCCGTTCAGTAACCGACCTTTTATCAACCTCATAATCCTGAGGGCGATCCGGGCGTCTGTTACTCCCCGTAAAATAACCTGACTGGCGCCCTCTTCCGAGTTTATGGATCCAGTAATTCTTTGCCCACACGCCCTGTTTCCATGTCACATGCTCATAGATATATTCCTGAAGGGACTTCATCGTCATAAACCCGTATTCCTCCCTCCAGTAACCGGCTGTGTCAGGGGTAAGGCAAAGAATGGCCCCGTTTGTGTTGGTGGTGGTCTTAAGTGCGGCAACCGCATGCTCGGGTGTACCCACCTGGTTTTCGAGCAGTGTCTCCGTGGATTTTACCTCTATATTCTGGAAGGGGATAAGCTGAACCTTGCCCTCCCACACGAGCAATATACTCTCATCCCGTCTGAATCCAAAATGCTCGTTAAGCCCTTCCCATGGAGTATTTTCATCCTCGGCAAATATCGTCCCCCAGTGCAGAGGTCCTGTACGTTCAAGCACATTAATTCCGAAGATAGCACCTCCCAGGTTAATGCCTATTAATGTGGCAGCACGCTGTAGTGTCATGTTTGCCGGGTTGCCGGGGGCAAGGAAGCAAAATCCCGAATTCATCCCGATCTCCCTTGCAATAGGTCCGCTTACAACATACATGTGCCCGAATGAAGAGTCCCCCGGGTATCCAATGCATCCTCCTGCCTCGGCAATTGCAAGCACTACCGGCATATACTCCGGCCTGCACCCTGCCATAACTGCATTAATCGCCACCTTTTTCACTGTTGCCACATGTTTTGCACTGTTCCAGAAACCTGTAAATTCAACCGGTTCATCCGGGTCATGGGTTGTACCTTTGAGCATCTCCCCTACCCTTTTTTCAGTTGGCGGTGTAACCGGCAGACCATCAGTCATCTCCGCCACAGGCCCTATGCTTGGATGGGCAACAAGTTCTCCCTCAAAGGCCCTTTGAACCTCGTCATATGTCCCTGTCATAAGGGCACCCTCATTTGACGGAGGCACATGGATTCCGGATTTTATTTCATCATCCGTGAGCGGCCTTGTCAGCGCATCAATAAACCTTTGAGTATATTCATCCGGCAGTGATTTAAGAGTGGTGTCCTGGGGGGTCAATACCTCTCGCACCATTGGAATACCTTCTCGCATAAAATTGAGTCTGGATGTTTTGTTTATACCGGGATCCTCAAAGGACTCAAGCACAACAGGGATTCTCTTTTTTTCAAGTCGAGCCGCGACCCGGCTCATGGCCAGAGAGGCGCCGCCTCAGTAATTATGACCGAGAAGAACTGCATCACCTGATGTTAATATATTCCAGTCTTCCTGCGTGAGGTCATCCCACCTTCCTTTAACCGGATAATATACGACCTCGCACCTGTGGACTGCCTCCTTCAATTTGGAGGCAATGGATTCCATGATCTCTTCATTACCCCCGTGCAGATTGGCGACAATAACCCTTTTACCCTCCAGTGTATCAGGGCGCGGATTTATCCCCCTGAAGGTTACCTCCGGTTCCCTGCTGCGCGGGTCCAGCACAGTATAAACCGGCTCTGGTGCTTCATTGGCCATTGATTTTATGTCCATATAAAATACCCTTGAAAGTGGTTGACTGTTAACATTTACAAGTATTTCCGGTTTGATGTAATGAAATGTGTTTACAGGTAATAGGTTGGAAAGGCAAGGAAAAAGAGCTGAAGGCTCAAGGCTCAAAGCTGAAAGCTAAAAGCTGAAGATTTAAAATTCAAGATTCAAGATCCACCATTCACCCTTTACCCTTCACCACTCACCATTCACAATTCACCATTCAGCAAAAGCATATTGACATACAAAACCCGCCTCCATATACTTCATTACTCAAAAATGGAATTTAATAAAAAATTAAACCAGATTACCGGCAGGATAATAGCCGATACTTTTAAATCATAAGGAGAAGCTATGGGATCAAAATATTCATACGGTTTTTTTGTATTAATGGTTATTATTTTACTTACCATTGCATGCAGTTCACCGCCTCTCTCAACAACAGTTAAGGTGACTGAAGGCACTATCAAAGGTGTTGAACAGGACGGTATTTTTTCATACAAGGGGATCCCCTTTGCTGCGCCGCCGGTCGGTGATCTGCGCTGGAAGGCCCCTCAGCCTGCTAAGGCATGGACGGGTATAAAGAGTGCTGAGACATACGCCTGCGGATGCATGCAGGATGCAAGCATGGCTGCGATGACAGGCGCACCCGCTAATTTCAGCGAAGACTGCCTGTATCTGAACGTCTGGACAGGGGCTAAAAATGTCGAAGAAAAGCGGCCTGTAATGGTATGGATTCATGGCGGCGCGTTTGTTGGCGGGATGACCGGCACACCCATGTTCGACGGAACAAAATTCGCCCAAAAAGGGGTAGTTCTTGTAAGCATTGCATACCGGTTTGGTATTTTCGGATTCATGGCGCACCCTGAACTCAGCCGTGAAAGCGGTAAGGGATCAGGCACATATGGGCTTCAGGACATGATAGCAGGCCTTAAGTGGGTAAAGGAGAATATCGCACAGTTCGGAGGCGACCCGTCACGCGTAACGATTTTCGGTGAATCTGCAGGAGGAATCGCAGTCGGTATGCTGTCCGCCGCGCCACCCGCTAAAGGACTTTTCCAGCGTGCTATTTCAGAAAGCGGCGGTTCCTTTGCTCTGCCAAGGGTTGTAGAAGGGGCAGGGATGAATGTTCCTGCTCTGAAACTGGCAGAACCGGATGGAGAGAGCTTTCTAATAAAACTCGGAGTTGACAATATCAAGGCTGCTCGTGCTCTTTCGGCTGAAGAGATCCAGAAAGCCACAGGAGGGGGAATGGGCGCCGGCGCCAGTTTCTGGCCCGTGGCTGACGGATATGTTATCCCCGGAGACCCTTATGAATTATATGAAAAGGGGCAGTTCAACGATACACCGATCCTTGTAGGTACCAATTCCAATGAAGGCGGGTTGTTCATGCGTGGCGCTGTTACCCCCGAGCAGTTTGAACAGCAGATTCGATCCGGTTATGGAGAGAGGGCGGATGTAATTCTTAAAGCATATCCCCATGCAACCAATGCAGAAGCTGCCCGTGCATCAGCCGATGTCTTCCGGGAATTCGCATTTGCGTGGCCTACCTGGGCCTGGGCCAGGCTTCAATCCCGGATGGGAACAGGCAAGGCGTTTGTCTACTATTATGACCACAGGACTCCAAGATCACCGGACGGCGCCAATCATGCGGACGAGGTCTCTTATGTGTTCGGGAATTTCGGAGTAATGGGAGGCGATCCTCGTCCCGAAGACCTTGCTCTGTCAGAGATGATTCAGAACTACTGGATTAATTTTACCAAAAATGGTGACCCGAATGGGACCGGCCTGCCAGCCTGGCCAAACTTTACAGAGGAGGATCAGAAGGTACTCTATTTTAATACAACCACCCAGGCTAAACCGATTCCGAACCTTGAAAAACTGAAGGCTTATGATGAGTACTATAAATGGCGCAGGGAAGAGGCAGGGGAAAATTAGGCTGAAGTCGTCAGGCTAAAGCGAAGAGCAAAAGCCTAAAGAAATATCTCACACAGAGACGCAAAGAACACTATGAAAATCAAATGCTTTTTAACTTATTTAGTTTCTTAACTTTATGAGCTTTGTGACTTTGTGTGAAAAAATATTTTTCATCTTGAATTTCGCTAAGACTACTCCAGATGATAAAATGTCTTATCAGGCTGCCCGGTTTTCTTCTGCTGTTCGCTCATAGGCGCGTAAACCCATGCGCAGGGATATTATCCCCAGTATCGATGCAGAAACAGCTACGATAACGGCAGATGACCGCACTGCCTTTGGATCAGCAAAAACATAATCTGTCAGCACACCTACAAGGGTATTTCCGAGTGTGGTTGATACCAGACCAAGGATTAGAAATGCGATGGCAGTAATCTGGCCCCTCATTTCATTGGGAGTGATCGACTGCAGGGCAGCCGGTCCAAGCCCGCTTGGAATACCGGTTAAAAAAATGATTCCCCCGATGCAGCCAAGCACCCAGTAAGGGTTGTCATAAACATGTGCAAGGATAAGTGGAATAATAACAAGGGTCTCTGCGGCCATCATCATCCTGAGATAAACCAGTTTCTTTCCTGCACGGATAAATCTGTTTGCGAGCGAACCCGAAAGGGTAAGTCCGATCGTTCCGAATACAAAGATAACAATTCCCAGGTGTAATCCTATTTCTGTCTTGCTCCATCCAAAGCGACGCAACAGCCAGACAGGTGCCCATCCCAGGATAGCCATGTTCGCCATTGCCCCGAATGTTGTGCCGAGGATTAAAGAACTGAAGGTGG
>CAZSZQ010000127.1:0-10143 GCA_964610475.1 uncultured Desulfatiglans sp. | reverse complement strand
AATGAGAGTTGAATATCCAGACCGAGCTCTTTTGCCCTTTCAACAGCTATATTTACATCCTTCAACATCAGGCGGAGTCTAAATGGGTCATCAAACTTCCTGCTGATAATCCGCTGTTTGATCTGGGTCCTGCTTATCCATGACATCCCGGTTGACTCATTCAACACATCAGTCATCACTTCCGGATCAAGGCCTGATTTTTTACCAATGATCAAGCCCTCGGCAGTAGCTAAAAATGTAACAGCCGTGATCAGGTTGTTTATACTCTTCATTATATGCCCTGAACCAAGGGGGCCAAGATGAAATATTTTTTTACCCATGATGTTTAATATGGGGCGGACTCTGTCGATTGTATCCTTTTCTCCTCCCGCCATGAAGACCAGCTCGGCTGCCTCGGCGCCCCATTGGGCGCCGGAGACGGGTGCATCAACCATATCAACTTTTTTTCCCTTTAAAACTTTTGCTGTTTCTATAGTCAAATCCGGTTCGGATGAGGATGTATCCAGAAGGATTGAACCTGGTTTAAACCCGTAGATCAGACCCTCTTTGCCAATAGCAACCTCTTGAACCGGTTTACCGGAAGGTAACATGGTGATGACAATATCAGAGCCTTCAGCGAGGATTTTTGGATTTTTAGCAACAGATACGTTGGGATATTCTCCGGCTATCTCATTAGCAGAATCAGTATTCAGGTCATGCAATATAAGGTCATATCCTGCCTTTGCCAAATGCCTGCTCATTGGGGAGCCCATGATGCCAAGGCCAATAAATCCTATATGCGGTTTGTTCATTTTCTTGCTCCAAACTTTTATTCCGATCCTATAAATCCATTTGTTTAATAAATGTAAAACTAAAGTAACATAAGTTTGTGTCCCACTATAGGCATAGCATAGACCTAATAAAGCTTTTCACTAGAACCCTGGAACCCTGGAATCCTTGCCCCTTTTTTCTAATACCCATGTGACTCGCAAAGGATATGCTGGTACATACCGCCATCACAGGATATGTTTGCACCCCTGATCCAGCTGCTGCCTTCACTGCATAAAAAAGCAACAAGAGGTGCAATATCCTGGGGACGCCCCGGGCGGTCCATTACCCTGAAATCCTCTTCAGCCCTTTCACCAAGGGTTTCTATAAAGTCCGGTAGAATCGGGGTATCAACAGGCCCAGGGCTTATGCAATTCATTCTTATACCCCTGTCACGCCATGTCCACCGATTCATCATTGTCCAGACAATAAGTGTTTCTTTTGAAAAAAAATAGGAGCGGCCCTGTTCATTCGGTATTCCTATCCTTTCGCAAAATGCTTCAACATTATTAAAATCTCTAAAAGCCAGCAGTTCCTTTATCTGTTCTCCGGATTTGAACCATTCAAAACCAGCGAGTGAGGCCATATTGACGATCGAGGCATTATTGTTCAGCTTACTAACCATAAGCTCTGTAAAGTGCCTGAGTCCTAAAAAATTCACCTTGATGACTATTGCCCTGTCTTTTGTGGGGGGAAGTCCGGCAATATTACATATGGCGTCTATCTCATCAGGGATCTTTCGTACAGCAGCCTCTATTGAAACAGGATTTGCCAAATCTGCCTTTATATAATGATCGATGTTATCTTTAGGCTGATTCAGATCAACGCCTATTACTGTTCCACCCTGCCTTTTGATTTCCCTGGCGCTCTCAGCCCCTATGCCTGAAGCAGCCCCTGTAACGACTATCTTTTTATTAACAAGATACATAATGCCTCCCTTCTGTTTATATTAGTAGGGTTAATAGGATACTAATACAAAGGACAAATTGCTTTTTACTGAATTGATGCTATCTTTATCACATAACTGAAAAAGATAGGAATATAATTATGCTTGAGGTAACTCCCAGGGCAATGCTTCTTATAAGGGATTTTTTTAAAGATAAAAAAAAAATAACGCCCATAAGAATATTTGTGAAGCTTGGCGGATGCGGCATCAGATCCTTTGGTGTTGCCATTGAAAGAGCTAATAAAAATGATGAGGTCTTTTATATAAACGGATTTACCTTTATTATTGAGAAGAAATTATGGGACAGGGTCAATCCGGTAAAAATAGATGCAGACAGCATATCTTTCAGGATAAGCGGTAACGGGATAGAACCAAACACAGGATGCGGTACATGCGGTTTTATGTGCGGGCTCAGCGGGGGCACAAGGTGCTCAGGCGACTGCATAAACTGCAACTCCCCCTGTGCCCATGGACAAAAGATAAGAGAGGCATTAAAGAAGAAACGGTATCTTGTTCAAAATCCAACATCAAATTTTTCTTAGTCATTGATGTTTTGGGATTTTGGGCAACTCTGGTCACCAGCAAGGTGTCGGATGCAAGGCACCAAAGGAGTGCCGACTGAGGCGTACAAAGGGTACGCCTCAAGGAGAAACGAAAAAAGGTAACGCAGCAGATGATACTTTGATGGTGGTTCAGGGTTGACACATAAGTTGTGGTTTTCATATAGTGGCTTTACAAATCAAAAATATATTTTTTTATAAACATTTACTTGGTGTCAATTATTTCCGGTTAGGAAATTGAGTTTTTGTCAATTTTTAGTGAAGGCTGCTATAATAAAGCCTTTATAGGCATTGATACGGCAGGAAGATGCTTTTTCAAGATGAGATCAAATAGCTTTTTACCATGTAATTTATATAGTTACAAAGGGAGGCGCTCTCCTTTTCATAAAATATATCCGCTGGTAATCAATGACTTTGCCCGTTGGGTTTTGATTTTTAAGGGCTATGTAATTACTCTCTTATAGTATTAAAGATTGTAATCCTTAAAAATCAAGACCCATGCAATGAGATTCGGATATATTTTTAAGAAAAGGAGAGCGCCGGAACCAAAGGTTATACATGGTAATGCAAATTTTAACCGGAAACTGGTGACTTTGTGTTATCTATATTCTTCGTGTGGACATGCTGTGGCGTGCACCTTAAATTGTGCATATTAAAATTGATGATCAGGCGGAGTCAACAGTTGTGACTACAATGGTTATTATAATTGGACATTTTAATCTTTTCAATGGAGAATAATTATGGCAATGACCTTAAAGCAGCTTGAAACAGAGGTAATAAAACTCAAGAAACAGGTGGAGGAAAACGCTAAGGCCGGGGATTGCCTTGAGATCTGGAAACTTCAGTCCCTGTATGCCCATCTTTATCATGTGGGGAGGAATTCCGAGGTGCCTGATCTATTTGCCCGGAAGACACCAGGAGTAACCATGGAGATAGAAGACAGCGGTGTATATGAAGGGATAGAGAGCGTAAGATATTTCTGGACAAAGGTTTTCAGTCCTGATCGCATGCATCAAAGCCCAGGCTTTCTCGGCTTGCACATGACTGTAAATCCTGTAATCGAAATAAACAGGAACAGGACAAAGGCAAAGGGATTATGGATGTCCCACGGCTATGTATCACTTGGAGGTTTTGGAGGCAATCTAAGACAGTTTTTATGCCTTGGGAAATATAATAATGAATATGTGAAGGAGGATAACGAATGGAGGTTCTGGAAATTCCAGTATCGTATCACTTTTATGTGCGATTACCGTAAGGGATGGATTGATGAACCTGTATGCGCCAGCATTGCAGGGAATCCGGCAAACAAACCTGACAGCCCGACAACATATCATATGCCTTACAGCCGTTACAGGATAAACAGGCTGGAGCCTTCGCCTCCGGAACCATATAATGATTAATATCTATCACCAAAGGAGAATACAAAAATGACAGGCATGGAAGAGATGGCCGCAAGGCTGGAGGCGCTAGAAAAAAAGGTAGAGGAGTTGGATGACATCAACAAGATAAAGCGCCTTCACAGGATATACAGCTATTATGTAATGTATATGATGAGGAATGAAATAGCAGACTGTTTTGCGGATCACCCTGATGTCGCACTGCACTGGCTTGAGGGCACATGGCTTGGTAAGGAGGGCGTAAAAAGGTATTTCGGAGTGGACACTGACCGGCCCCAGCCTTCGCCTGATTTTATACATCAGGTCATGCCTGTGGCCGGCGCAGTCGATGTGGAACCGGGCGGACAAAGGGCAAAGGGAAGATGGTATGCATTTGGGGGTGTGCACATCCCGATGCCTGACAAGCCTGCAAACGGTTCTTTTGTGGGCGGGATGTATGAAATAGAATATATCAAACAGGACGGGGTATGGAAATTTCTTGTAGTAAAATGGATGATTAACTATACCGTCCAGTGCCCTGCAGGAAGCTGGACCTTCCCAGAGGCGATCGGTGAGGTAATTAAAAATTTCAACGCCCCTGACCCGGACATCCCGGCAACTATGTATGACCCCAGATTTATGACCGGTTATATACTTCCTTTCCATTTTAATCACCCTGTTACCGGTAAACCGGCATGCGAGAACATTAAAAATCTGAAATTGATTTCAGACAAAGTAAAAAAGACTGTAAAAGGTTCCGGAAAAAACAGGAAAAGAGGATATTAACCGCTTGACATTAAATTCTTTTATAGACTCCGAATAAGTCTTTATTTTATAATGCAGAAAATTGTATATATGTTACTGTTTTACTGAATAAGGATGGAAAATGGCTGATAAAGATGACAAGAGCGCTACTCTATCCGGTATTAATTCATTTTCTTCTTCTGTTACCTTTCCTGTAAAAATAGAAAAAAAAACAAAAAAAATTCGTGAATTTGAAAGCCTGATTTCCGGTTTTTCCGCAACTCTTATAGATACTCCTGAGGCAAATCTTGAACATGAATTATACAACTGGCTGAAAAATTTTGTAGAGTTTCTCGAAGTGGATAGATGCGTTGTTAATGAATTTATGGATGATGGAAAAACTGTTCATCATTTACTCAACTACACCATAGCGGATGTTGATATTTCCTCTGTCCCGGAAAGTTTTCAGCCCCCTGAAGAGGTGATAAGGGAACTTGAAAAAGGTATCATTATCAGGGCTGAGAAGATACCGGATGACCTTCCACAGACATTCCGCGGCGGCATAATCGAAAAGACTCATACTAAATCCATTGTGATTGTTCCATTTTCAGCAAATAACAGGATGATCGGCACCCTGCTGTTCGCCAGTTTCAGAAAAGAACACAAATGGTCAGATGATATAATCCGCAGAATAAAACTGATTGGTGAAATAATCGCCAATGCCATTATCAGAGTACATTCCCATAAAAACCTTACTCAGGAAATGGAGAGACGTAAGTTACTGGAGAACAGATATTCGGCCATATTAAAAAATGCAAATGTCGGTTTTTTCATATCGGATTTTAACCGGAATATTCTGGAAGTAAATGATGAGTACTGTCGCTTGTCAGGATACAGCCGCGAGGAACTCCTATCCAAAAAAATCTGGCAGCTGGATGCTTCACTTGGATCCGATAAAGCATATAAAGATACAGAAAATCTTGATAATAACAGGGTGATCGGTCTTAGAACAAGCCACATAAAAAAGGATGGAACCCTGATTGATGTTGAGTTGAACAGAAATTTTTTTGAAGAAGAAGGAATTGTATACACCTTCATACGGGATATTACAGACCTGAATAAAACAAAAAAGGAGTTGGAGGAACGCCTTAAATTCGAGGAACTGGTTTCAGAGTTTTCAAATGCTATTATCAACAGAAAACCTGATGATATTGGTGAAGAACTAAATTTATTGATCAAGAAACTTGTTGAGTTCCTCAAGGTTGACAGAGGCGTAATTGGTGAATATTTGAAAGATCCGGGTTCTGTAAAGATCTTAATGAGTTATACAGCATCGGGCTCTATTGCCAATCCCCTTGAAGGAAGTTATAGAATCTCCGATAGCCTTATGAAGGAATATGAACAAGGGAAAATCATAAAGGCTGAGAGATTAAGTGAGGCTTTACCAGATGAAATTCAGGAATGGGCTCAGAAGGAAAACATCAAATCTTTTGTCATTATTCCGCTTACCTCGGATAACCAGGTTATAGGAAATATAACACTGGCCAGTCATAGTAAAGAAAGGGATTGGCCGGATGATCTGGTAAAAAGGATAAAGCTTATTGGCGAAATAATTGCCAATGGGATTCTCCGCATGCGTTCTCAAAAAAGTCTGATTCAGGAAGTTGAGCATAGGGAACTGCTGGAAAGGACATATTCATCGGTAATAAAGAATGCCAATCTGGGCTTTATGATTATTAACCTGTTGGAGCATTCAATTATTGATGTGAACGATGAATACTGCCGCATGTCAGGATATAGCCGCGAAGAACTGGTCAACAAAAAGACCTGGGAAATTGATGCATCCAGGGATCCCGAAAAGATCGAGAGAGAAAAGAATATCGCCATTGGAAAAGGATCCGTACACATTTTTACAACACACAGAAGAAAGGATGGAAGCTTCTTTGATGCAGAGGTCAGCAGCACCATTTTTGCAGACAAAAATATTGTATACAGTTTTATACGTGATATCACTGATCTTACTCAGGCGCGAAAAGAGTTGGAGGAACGCCTTGAGTTTGAGGGGCTTTTATCAGAATTCTCTGCAACACTGATTGACATAAAGCCTGATGACATTAATAAGGAACTTAACCAATGGCTGAGTAGACTTGTAACATTATTAAAGCTGGACAGGGGTGTTATAACAGAATATTTGCCGGATCAGAACAGGATAAGGGTCCTCCTCCATTACACCGCAACAGGAGAAACCATCGCTCCCCTTAAAGAATTCTATGCGATCCCTGAAACCTGGATGGAAGAATATTCAAAAGGAGAAATCATAAGGGCTGACAGGATACATGAAGGGTTGCCTTCGATGATTCTCGAATGGGCGAAGAGAGAAAGTATAAAATCATTTGTTATTGTTCCACTCAAAATTGGTGATCAGGTTTTAGGAAACATTACTCTTTCAAGTCATACACATGAACGTATATGGTCTGATGATTTCATAAGGCGAATAAGGCTTATCAGTGAAATTATTGCGAATGCCATCCTCCGCATGCGTTCTCAAAAAATACTTCTCGAAGAAGTGGAACGAAGGGAGATCCTGGAGCAGAAATACTCAAACATATTAAAGAATGCCAGTGTGGGTTTCTGGATAACTAAATATAGAGAGGCTTCCATTCTGGATGTTAATGATGAGTATTGCCGCATGTCAGGGTACTCCCGTGAAGAGCTTCTCTTAAAAAAAATCTGGGATATTGATGCCTCTCTTGACCCTGATAAGGTTGCTCAGGTTGGGAAAAATATTATTAAATCGGGTGCAACACATCATGTAACCAGGCACATAAGAAAGGACGGCACCCTCTTTGATGTTGATGTAAGCAGCAACCTTTATGAAAGAGAGGGCA
Organism: uncultured Desulfatiglans sp.; assembly: GCA_964610475.1. Lineage (GTDB taxonomy): Bacteria > Desulfobacterota > DSM-4660 > Desulfatiglandales > HGW-15 > JAAZBV01. Next base: position 2,822 of record CAZSZQ010000127.1, on the reverse strand, counting down.
TTGTCTGCAGTTTTATGCGTGACATTACCGATTTGAATCTTGCCCGCAGAGAGCTTGAAGAACGTCTTAAATTTGAAGAACTCATTGCTGAATTTTCTGCTGCCCTTGTATCCATTGAAAGTTTTCATAGTGAGCTTGGTGACTGGCTGAAAAGGTTTGTTGAATTTATAGGAGTTGAGAGGGGGGTTGTTATAGAACACAATACCGAATCCAGGACAGTCAGGGTACTTATGCAGTATTCCATACCTGAGATTGACATTGCCCCTCTGGATGAAACATATACCATACCAGAAGATGAAATTAAGGAATTTGAAAGAGGCATGTTTTTGCGTGCCGAAAGGATACCGGATGACCTTCCTGAAATGCTTCGCGGAGGTTTGATAGAAAAAGACAACACCAGGTCGGTTATAATAGTCCCTCTTTCGGCAGGAAACAGGGCAATAGGCTCCCTGACCTTTGCCACTTACAGGGAAGAGCATGAATGGCCTGATGACTTGGTCAGGCGTATCAGGCTTATCGGTGAAACAATAGCCAGCGCTATTCTAAGATCCCGCTCCAGAGATTCCCTCATCGAAGAGATAAAGCTCCGAACAAGGCTTGAGGAAAAATATTCCTCAATTTTAAAAAATGCAAGTGTAGGTTTCTGGATTACAGATTTTTCCACCTTAACAATCCTGGATGTAAATGACGAATACTGCCGCATGTCAGGCTATAGCCGCGAAGAACTTCTTTCAAAAAAAATATGGGAAATTGATGCATCAGGAGACCCTGATAAGGTAAAAGAGGAAAGGGCCTCCATGGTGGATCAGAAGGGGATTATCCACCTTGAAACCAGACATATAAGAAAAGATGGAAATACTATTGATGTGGCTGTAAGCGCAAATGTTTTTAAAGAAGAAGGTATTGTCTGCAACTTTTTTCGAGATGTCACTGATTTAAAAAATGCACAAAAGGAATTGGAGGAGCGTCTTGAATTTGAAAGGCTTGTTTCTGAATTTTCTGCTGAACTTGTCAATATAGCCCCGGAACATATATATGATGTGTTAAATAAGTGGTTAAAAAAATTTGTAGAATTACTCAAGGTTGACAGAGGTATTGTTAATGAGCATCTGTATGAAGAGAATATGGTTCATCTTCTGCTGAACTATACTGTCCCTGAGATAGATATTCCTCTTACCCATTATCATCAAACTCCACCGGGCATAAGAAACGTATTTATTAAAGGTTTGAGTATTATAGCTGAAAAAATACCTGACGACCTTCCAGAAGGGCTTCGGGGAGGGCTGGTAGAAAAAGAAAAAACGAAATCCATAATAATTATCCCGATAATTGCGGGTAATGAAATAATCGGGAACCTTACATTCCTGAACTACCTTAATGAGCATAAATGGCCTGATGATATGGTCAGACGGTTGAAACTGATTGGAGAAATCATAGGCAATGTCATACTGCGTAAACGTTCACATGACAACCTCTTTAAGGAAATGGAACAGAGAAAGAGGCTTGAGGAAAGATATTCATTGATAGTCAGGAATGCCAATGTGGGTTTCTGGATATCGGACATTAAGCAGAATATTCTGGATGTAAATGATGAATACTGCCGCATGTCCGGTTACAGCAGGGATGAGCTCCTTTCTATTAAGATACCGGATATAAATATTACCTTTGATACTGATAATACGAGAATCTCAAAAGAAATACTGGGCACCAGTGCTGTCCACCATGAGGTGATACATAGAAGAAAAGACGGAAGCTTAATGGATGTTGATGTCAGCAGCACTCTGAATATGCAGGAAGGTATCCTTTACAGCTTTATGAGGGATATTACTGGGGAAAAACAGGCCAAAAAAGAGCGTGAGGAAAGACTTGCATTTGAAAAACTGGTCTCGGAATTCTCTGCTGCACTTATGAATATTGAACTTGAGGATATTTATGAAGAGCTTGAAAAATGGATAATCAAATTTGTGAATTTACTTGAAATAGGCAGAGGCGTTATCAATGAATATCAGTATGATACTAATACTATAAAGGGTCTGGCGTGTTACACAGATCCTTCTGCTGATACCATACCGCACGATATGGATCTTAAGGCCCCGGACACCGTGATGAATGAATTCAGGAAGGGCGTAACCATAAGGGCGGAAAAGATACCGAATGACCTGCAGGATCCCTTCAAAGGCTGGATAATAGAAAGACATAACACCAAATCACTTGTTGTTGTTCCTCTCATTGCAGGAAACAAGGTAATTGGAAATCTTACACTTGCAAGCTACAATAAAGAACGTAAATGGTCTGATGATATTTTTAATCGAATAAAACTCATTGGTGAGATTATCGCCAATGCTATCCTGCGAATGCGGTCACATGAGGCACTTCTTGAGGAAATGAAACGACGTCAAATGATCGAGGAACGTTATTCATCAATCATAAAAACCGCAAATGTCGGTTTCTGGATTTCAGATATTAATCAGAATATACTTGTTGTAAATGATGAGTATTGCAGGATGTCAGGTTACAGCCGTGATGAACTCACAAGGATGAAAATATCTGATATTGATTCCTCAAAAGATCCGGAGCAGGTCGAAATGGATGGAGCCGATTCTATGTCACAAGGGTCATCTCATAAAGAAAAAAAACATATTAGAAAGGACGGGACAACATTCGATGTTGAAATAAGCACCAATTTTTTACCTGATGAAAGGCTGTTTTTCTGTTTTACCAGGGATATTACTGATCTTAATCAGGCAAAAACGGAACTGGAGGAACGATTAAAATTTGAGGAATTAGTATCGGAGTTTTCGGCCATATTGATTAATGTAAAG
>CAZSZQ010000126.1:4090-10157 GCA_964610475.1 uncultured Desulfatiglans sp. | reverse complement strand
TCTCAGAATAAGATATCAGTTCATTCTTTCATTGCCCGTTCAAGCTTTTCCATAAAAACAGATCTTATCTTTTTAAGCCGTTTTTCATCGGTGGCCTCGAACCTTAATACAAGCACAGGCTGGGTGTTTGATGACCTGATAAGCCCCCAGCCGCCATCAAAAAGAACTCTCGCGCCGTCAACATCAATCACCTCATATTCCTTTTTAAATTCCGCAACCAGTTTTTTCACAACATTGAATTTTTTATCATCAGGGCAGTCCATCCTTATCTCAGGCGTATTTACCATCTTGGGTATGCCTGAAAGCAGCTCTCTTACCCCCTTTTCCTGTGTTGTAAGTATCTCAAGGAGCCTTGCGCCTGCATAGATCGCATCATCAAAGCCATAATATCTGTCTGCAAAAAAAAGATGGCCGCTCATCTCTCCTGCAAACAGAGCCCCTGTCTCCTTCATCTTGCCTTTTATAAGGGAGTGTCCGGCCTTCCACATAATGGGATTTCCACCCTGCTTTTTAATATCATCATAAAGTACCTGTGAGCACTTTACCTCACCTATGATGGATGCACCCGGGTTTCTTTTAAGAATGTCCCTTGCAAAGATGATCATAAGCTGGTCACCCCATATGACGTTACCCTCTTTATCCACAACACCGATCCGGTCTGCATCGCCATCGAATGATATCCCCAGATCAGCATCCTTTTCATCCACAAGCCTCTTGAGATCAACAAGGTTTTCCGGTATCGTAGGATCAGGATGATGATTGGGAAAACTGCCATCAGGCTCACAGAATAGAGGAATTACATCAACCCCCATTGCCCTGTATACCTGGGGAGCAACAAGTCCGCCCACACCGTTTCCCGCATCAATGATAACACGCCTTTTGATTTTTCCGGGCTTAAGATTCTCTTCCAGATATTTGAGATAAGGTTTTATCACATCCGTATTCACCAGGCCCCCCTCTCCCTTGCGGATATTCCGGCCTTCATGAATTTCCCTGATCTTTTGTATCTCTTCGCCATATATGGTTGCCTTGCCGAGGCATATCTTGAAACCGTTGTATTCAGGAGGGTTATGGCTCCCTGTGATCTGAATGCCACCATCCAGTTTGAGCTCATGGATTGAATAATACAGGAGGGGTGTTGGGACCATACCCAAATAGGTTATATTCATCCCTGTTTCGATCAGTCCTTTAATAAGGGCATCCTTTAATTCCGGATAGCTTTCTCTACAATCGTGGCCAACTGATATTTTGTTAGCCCCATGCAGGTGATAATACGTACCGAATGCCCTGCCCAGATCACAGGCTGTTTTACTGTTCAGGTCATCAGGAAATTTTCCTCGAATGTCATATTCTCTGAAGATATCAGGGTTCATACCAGTTCCTCCCTTTTCATTTTTTTAAGTTCATCAACAATTTTTTTTATCTCCTGGGCCTTCTTCATATCTGCGACAAGCAACGCATCCTCCCTGTCCACGACAATCATATTTTTAAGACCCAGACAAGCAACAAATCTCTTTCCCTTTGCCGAAACAAAACTCTCTTTGCATTCAATAAGTATGGTGTCACCATCCTTAAGATTATTATCCGTATCATATTCGTCAGATCTGAGCTCATAAAGAGATTCCCAGGAGCCTACATCGCTCCAGCCGCATTCACAGGGGACTACAAAGGCATCGGCGGCGGTCTTTTCCATGACCCCGTAATCAAAGGACTCTGACCTTATTCCGGCATATACCTCCATAAATTTTTTATTGAATTCAGCGGATCCGAAATATGGCTCAAGCCTCATCAGGCTGTTATAGGTTTCAGGGAGGCATGTCTTCATCTCATGCAGTATCGTCTCAGGGGTTGCCACAAAGATCCCTGCATTCCAGTAATAATCACCGCTGTTGATATACTCCATAGCCTTTTTAAGGTCAGGTTTTTCAACAAACCTTAAGACCCTGTATATATTGGTTTCACCTTCCCCATTGCCTTTATCAGACCTTCGGATATACCCGTAGCCTGTTTCCGGTCTTGAAGGCACTATACCGAGTGTTACAATACCGCCTGATTCACATGCCTTTCCGGCCTGCTCAAGGCATTCGATAAATGCCGCCACATTACCGATAAAATGATCCGCCGGCAAAAAGGCAACCGCTCCTTCACAGCCCAAATAGCGGGCATAAAGGGCGCCCAGGCCAATGCACGGGGCAGTGTTTCTACCCACAGGTTCTGAAAGTATATTTATTTTTCTTTCCGGAAAAAGCCTTTTTGTTTCATTATAATGACTTTCACCCAGAATTATTATCATCTCTTCATCTCTGGAAACAGGGAGCAGCCTGTTACAGGTTTCAACCACCATCGGACCTTTGCCTGTAATGTTTAAGAGCTGCTTTGGCATCCTGTTTCTGCTGTAAGGCCAGAACCTTGTGCCTGAACCTCCTGCCATAATTATTGAATACATTGTTTCTCCTTTTTAATCATTAAATCCTGACAATCTGAAACCCACCATAACTCTTGATTCTTCATCATACTGTTGAACACCCAGCATTATGCGCCAGCACTTTGAATTATATTCAATCCAGAAGTTCTTTTCCACATCATGGTCTGCTTCAATATCCCTTTGAAGGGAGCTTCCCAGGGCAAAACCTTTTACCAGGTTTATATTTACATAGTAACCCAATCCCTTGCTTCCGGCTTCATTATAAACATAATCGACCCGGTAGATATCTGCCAGGCCGCCTTCCCTCTCAATATCAAGTCTAACTCCGGTATCCGCATAAATAAAATCATCCCTGTAATGATCCCACCGTGTCTCCAGATCGATGTTTATCTGAGAACAGGGCATAAACCTGAGTTCAGCGGCAAGCGGCTCAAATGGCTCTTTTTTTTGTTCCGGATTTGTGTCACGCCGTGATTCATCAATATCATACCCCTGAGCAATCCTGAAAGATCCCCACTGTGAGTAGGTGATATTGCCCTTTTCATCAATTTTTTTAACATCGATAGAATTATCTATCGAAAATAAAATCCTGTTTGTACTGCCTTCTTGATCAATGGCCTCGAACCATGGCTGATATTTATCTTCATCCTTATGACTCCTGTATTCGTAGGCGAGGCTGGGGACTATCTTGTGCTTAATCCTTTTAACCTGCATGAAATCGCTGTCAAACACCCTTTCAAGAAGGGTTGACAGTCTGGCCTTTCCATGGAACACCTCACGGGATTGGCTCCCTGTGCCATTACCCGTGTCATTATCCAGCCACTGCATGTCATGAGTATATCCTGCAACGGTTTCAAATTGCAGATATCGGCCAAACCAGACAGGGTATGATATCTCAGGGGATATTGAGAGGCTGTGCCCCTTCTGACCATAATCACGCCATATATAATCATAATCGCTGTCCAGTGAAAAAACCAATGGCAATTTATTTAAAAATCCGGGGAGCATCGAAAAACTCAGGACTGCAAGGGGCTCCGGTGTTGTGTCATTTTTAAACCCTTCAGGCCTCTGATAAAAGGATGAAAGGGCCTGGATGATATAGTGCTCGCCGGCCTTGGAAAGCCTCAAGGTAGAACTCCTTAAGGGAGAACTGAACTCTTCAAAGGGCCGGTTGAACTCAGATTCATAGTCAGGCCTTGAGTTAAATCCTGCAAGGTCAATTTTAAACTCCTTAAGATAATCCTGGTCACTAACAACATCAGCATCGAGACGTGCCGTTATGCCTGATGGAAACTCCTGGTCTATCCTGCCGCGGAGCCAGTATCTGCCGCTGTTTGTGCGTTCATACGGGCTCAATTCAAACTGATCAGGATCATTCATATCCTTTTTATCTATCCTGTCTGAGAGGATATCAAAATTAAAATATCCTTTTGAATCAATGCCTGAGACATAACGCACTTCAAGCCCCTGCATCAATCCCCTGTCTGTCATATATCTTTCATAAAAGGTCATATCAGTACTATCCGAAATGGCCCAGAAAACCGGGACTTCAACCTCCATGCCATTACGGCTGGAAAAGCCTGCGTGCGGTATGAGCACACCCGAGGCCCTTTTCGTTTTTGCGGGGAATAGCAGATATGGGACATATGCCACAGGTATTTCCTTCACCCTGAATGTACCATTACGCAACTTTCCGTAACCTTCAAGGGTTACCTTTATCTCTGAACCTGTGATACTCCATTCAGGAGCATCCCCATCACATGTGGTAAGTTTAAAATCGGTTATAAGATAGCTGTTGTCCCCGTATTTTTCGATTCTACCGCCCTTAATATTAAAATTGTTTTCTGACATGAATACACTGGCACTGTTTATAATGCCTGTCTGATTGATAAAATCAAATGTCCCGCTCTCACCGTTTAGGGTATCCTCTCCCGTTTCAAGCAATATACCGCCCGAGACTTTGGCGATCTTGGTCTTCAAGTTATACTCGGCCTTCTGGGCAGATAAAATTATAGCTCCTGATCTTAGCACTACGTCCCCTGTGGCAATATATACATCATCCCTGACCCTGTACTCATAGCTGATTGACTCCAGGTATAAATCTGCCTCTTTATCTATCAGGAGCCTTTCCTTTATGTCCTCCTGCGCATTGAGCATCTGCCCGGTAAAAAAAAAGCATAATACCAGAATAGCCGGTATTTTATATGTAACGCAAATATTGTTCCTCCATCTCCTATGTGTCAGGCATTTCATCAATTTATACAGGCTTTTTATATCGCTTCAGGTTTGTATTTTTTTGGATCAATCACAGTCAATGCCTCTCCTACTGTAAAGAGTGAACCGGTTATAAGGATCATGTCATCAGGTTTTGCGAGTCTTTTTGCTTTTGCTATGGCCTCCGGCAGTGTCTTTATGACTTCTGCTTTTCTACTATAGGCGGCCACAACATTATAAAGGTCTTCAGGATTCGCTGATCGATAGTATTCAGGGCTTGAGCAGATAATATGATCGGCCAGAACTGCTATTTCACTTACTATGGTCTTTATATCCTTGTCCTTCATGATCCCCAGGACAAGGATAAGACGTTTATAGGAAAAATCCTTTTTAACGGCCTCTGCCAGCACCCTTGCTGCCCCTGGGTTATGTGCCCCGTCAACCACTACAAGGGGTTTTTCCGAAAGTACATGTACCCTTCCAGTCCATGTTGTTTCTTCAATACCGGTTTTTATATTATCTTCATCAAACCTGTAACCCTTTTTTTCAAGCAGCTCAAGCACGCCAATAGCAAGTGCAGCATTCCTGTGCTGAAAAGGCCCTCTAAGAAAAAGGTTGATATCGCTTATCTTCCTCTCGAGCCCGTAATAATTGAAACCCCTGCCTGAACTGCGGTATCTGATCTCTTTCCCGATCTGAAAATATAATGCTCCCCGTTCCCTGCTTATTTCCCTGATAACCTTTGTAACCACCGGCTGGGTGGCAGCAGTAATGATATCCACCCCCTTTTTTATAATCCCGGCCTTTTCTCCTGCTATCTCTTTAAGGGTCTTACCGAGAAAGGTCTGGTGTTCAAGGGAGATGTTTGTGATTGCAGAAACAAGTGGTTTAATTATATTTGTAGCATCGAGCCTTCCGCCCATACCCACTTCCATGATTGCAATATCGGTCTTTTCCCGCGCAAAATAGGCAAGGGCCATGGCGGTTGCGAACTCAAAATAGGTCGGGGGTTCGGAAGGATTGATTATACTTTTTATCTCTTCAGTCAGTTCAGAGACCTGTTTTTTACTGATCTGTTTACGGTTGATGCGGAATCGTTCGGTAAAACTGACCAGATGCGGCGATGAATAAAACCCCACCCTGAGGCCCGACCTTATCAGTACAGACTCCACCATTGCACAAACAGAACCTTTTCCGTTTGTCCCTGCAATATGGATATATTTTTGTCCTTTATGGGGGTTCCCCATCTTTTTAAGTATATTCGATGTTTTTGAAAGTCCGAATTTTACACCGTACTTCTGAAGACTATATAAATAAATAAGCGCCTGTTTGTATGTCATATTGAAAACCTTTTTAAAAAGGGGCCAAGGGGTCTAGGGTTCGAGGGGTCGAGCGAAAACCATTTTATTGTCTTTCACTTGAACCCTT
>CAZSZQ010000126.1:0-3990 GCA_964610475.1 uncultured Desulfatiglans sp. | reverse complement strand
TGTCGTATGCGCCAGATGAAGCAGTTTTCTGCCAACATTGCTGAAGAGCACCTCAACCTTGTTACTGTCAATAAACTTTGATACAACACCCTTGCCAAATGCAGGGTGTTTGACCCGGTCTCCTGTGCGGAGATCCCCTGAGCGGCTGTTATTTTGTGAAAACTGACTGATCTCCGGTTTTTTATATACATTCCTCCCCTTTGAAGGCCATTGAGTTTCCGAAAGGAACCATGTCCTTCCGGAGCTCTTGTGTTCAACAATTCCTTCCGGCAGATCTCTGATAAAAGCGGATAATCCTGTTCTATAACCGATATCAGCAAGCTGCCAGGGCGGAAGTGATTCAAGACCCGGATAGCACAGTATCAACCTGTCCTTAGCCCTTGTTGTGGCAACATACATCAACCTGCGTTCCTCTTCAATTGATTCTTCATTTGAATATGCCCTGGCAGACGGAAAATAGCCTTCCATAACCCAGATTATAAACACAACAGGCCATTCAAGCCCTTTTGCCGAGTGAACGGTGGATAAGGTAATAAAGTCATCGATTGAACCGGGCTCAACATCCATAGTGCTTGAAGGCGGGTCAAGTACAAGTTCATCAAGAAAAGAACCCAGGCTTTTAAAACGTTCGGCCATAACCATCAACTGCTCAAGATCCTTCTCGCGTTTTGGGAAGTTATCATAGTTTTCCTTGAGGATCGGGTCATAATACCGGTAGGCAAGCTCCACGGCTGTTGCCGGTTTGATATTCTTTTCAGAAAGGTTTTTGAGAAGCTCTGCCAGGGCCTTTAATCCATCATCCTTTTTATTCATACCGGGCCACTTTCCAAGATCAAATGACTCAGCGGGGAGGGTCCTGAGCCATTCAATTATTGCCTGACTCTTCTTCTGGCCTATATTTTTAATAAGCCTTAATACCCTCCCCCAGCTTATGATATCATTTTTATTGGCTATTACCCTGAGGTATGACAGAAGATCCTTTATATGTGAAGATTCCAGAAATTTGAAACCGCCATATTTTACATAGGGAATACCCTGTCTTGCCAGCTCAAGCTCAAGCTCAAAGGAGTGGTGTGCTGCCCTGAACAGCACTGCTATATCTTTATAGGCGTAGCCATGGGCAAGATAATTTTTTATGGAGGATGATACAAAAGCTGCCTGTTCAGGATCAGACTTTACATCTACCACCTCCGGTTTTACTCCATCTTCTCTTTTGGTAAACAGGCATTTGGTGAATTTTTCGGAGGCATGATCCATTATCGCATTGGTAAGCCGTAATATGGGCTGTGTTGACCTGTAGTTCTGCTCAAGCTTTACGGTTTTGACCTGGGGGAAGATATTCTGAAAATCGAACATATTTCTGTAATTTGCGCCCCTGAAGGAATATATTGCCTGGGAATCATCACCCACTACCATGACATTCCGATGGTTTAATCCAAGCCATTTCACTATATCCGCCTGTATACCGTTTGTATCCTGGTATTCATCAACCATTATATAGCCATACCTTCTGCCAAGAAGATCCCTTATGGTTTCATTTTCCTTGAGCAGCTTTCTGAAGAGCACAAGGAGATCATCATAATCCATAAGCTGATTTTCTTTTTTATACTTACCGTAAAGGTCCCTTATGCTGGTAATCACTTGTGCATGTTCAAGAAACTGGCTGTATTCGTCATTCATAACCCATTCAACCGGTTTTTCGAGATTTGCGGCCTTGCTTATAATAGAGGTAATAGTTGCCTTTTTGGGAAATCTTGCAGCATTTTCATCAGGGTTAATATCATTTACCAGCTCCCTGATTATATCTTCCATGTCCTGCCTGTCAAGAATGGTAAAGGATGTATCATACCCCAGGAGATGTGCGTTGTTACGTAAAACCCTGTGTGCAAGCGAATGGAATGTCCCGCCTGCTACATTCCTGCATCTTTCGTCAGAAAGGCTGGCTGCCCTTTCAAGCATTTCACCTGAGGCCTTCCGGGTGAAGGTTAAAAGAAGTATGTTTTCCGGTGGTATGCCTGACTCAACAAGCCTGGCCACACGATATACCAGTGTGCGCGTCTTTCCGCTTCCTGCTCCCGCTATAACCTGTAGGGGGCCATTAAGGGTCATGACTGCTTCCAGCTGTGCCGGGTTAAGAACCTCATTATATCTGATACTGTTTTCCAAAGACTAGCATCCCCTTATCAAATAAAACCCGCCCCGTTCATATAATTTTTGAAGCAAGATAGACTGCCGCAAATATTGTAAGAATAAACATAAAAAACAGGGGCAGAAGCAATGCGGATAAAGCCTTGAGACCCGATATTTCATGGATCTCCCTCAGGCCTGTGATAATGATTGTCAGGCTCCAAATAAACGCGACAATTCCCCCGACATAGGGTACCAGACTGAATATTGAGGCTGCATTCGAATAGAGAATGACTTTAAGTGTGCCGGTGATCCCTTTTGTCGCTCCCTGAAGAACAGCAAGAGAAACATGGATGACAAATGCAGTAACAATAACATTAATAAGTACTAAAAAGGGAGAAACAACTATCAGGCCGAAAAAGATACTGTTGATGGAGGCAGTTTCAGGAATTAGCCTTGTAATGTATGAAATATCCTGTTCCTGCAGGATAAACTGCCAGAAAAAGGTGAACATAGCGCCTATCGACCCAAGAAGTATACCAAAGGCAAATGCCTCCCCCAGCCCTGTATCCCCTTTTACTCTATTGAAAAAAGAGGCAGGAGAAAACAGCACCTCTTTCAATGATTTCAACAACTCTGAAAAATAACCGGCTTCCTCTGTGATTACGGGGCTCGTTTCAGCGGGGACCGGATCAATCGGTTCTGTGTCAATTATTTTTATTTCCCGGGGTGCCTTTTCCTCATCATTTACCACGGGCAGTTCAAAGTTCTCGTTACAGCGGGGGCATTTGGCAAATTTTATACCCGGAGGTATCTTTTCCTGTGAAACCTGTTTTGAAAAATTACATTTAGGGCATGTGATCTCTATTATCATTTTTTCCTTTTCTCACCTTCGAGGCGGCTTAATTCTTTTTTTTGTGACCATCTTTTCAGCCTGTTTATAAAGCCCCTTACAGGTATTTTCTGAAGATTGGCGCTCCTCATGTCCAAACCCTCCTTTGTGTTGAGAGCGGCTTTAAGGCATAAGAGCCGGTCCCGGCATTTCAAACATACCGGAGGGACCATTCTTAAACCATCTTCTCCCAGGGGAAAAACCTCATCCAGTATTCCATAACAGGCTTTCTTTTTCATAGTTTAATAACCAGCGGATCTTATACTACATCGGGAGTAATATTAAAAGCTTAAACTCATTGACTTATATCACAACAGCCAATATTATTTTGGATCATGGGGATATATACAAGACTATATCTGGCAAGGCACGGACAGGTGGTTGGGTTTGAAAAACCAACAGCCAACGGTCATACTGATGTTGATATCACCTTAACAGGTATTGCCCAGATGAATGCCATTGCTGAAAGACTCCGTCCTGTGGATATTGATGCAATCTATGCGACAGGGCTGACACGAACTGAGAAGGGGGCGAGGATCATCGGGAGGTATCATAATTGCACGGTTATTTCAGAGCCGGACATGAAGGAGATATATTTCGGAGACTGGGAAGGCATGCCACTGGAAGAGATAGAAAAGGCTTACCCGGGAGAACTTGAAAGGCGGCATACCGCATTTACAATATACAGACCGCCTGGTAACGGGGAGAATATGACTGATCTTTCAAAAAGAGTCCTCCCCTGTTTTAAAAAGATTATCACTGAAAGGTCAGGAAAAAATATCCTCATCGTGGCACATGGAGGGGTCAACAGGGTCATACTCTGTGACGCATTAGGGATGGATTTGAGCAATCTTTTCAACTTACAGCAGGACTACGGATGCCTTAACATAATTGATTATTATCCTGACAATGCTGTTGTGACCCTTGTGAATGGATAGGAGAGCTGAAAGCTCTAAGTTCAAAGCTGAAAG
>CAZSZQ010000125.1:0-10209 GCA_964610475.1 uncultured Desulfatiglans sp. | reverse complement strand
GATCTTGCATTCTTTTATGTAGCGTCCTAATTGCTCCATATGATAATGGGCATTGATGACAATATCTTTTATCCCGTACCCGGCCAGGTATTCTATATTTCTTCGCAGTACAGGTCTGTTCAATACCGGCACAAGTGCCTTGGGTATAGTATCAGTGATGGGCTTGAGCCTTGTACCGAAACCTGCCGCCATTATCATAGCCTTCATTTTTTTACCCTCTGATGTCAGCAGCCTGATTTCACCATTTGTTTGGAGGCCACAAAATTAATAGATATCTGTTGCATTTGCTGGTATCTGATTATAAATAAATGTAAATTATGTCAAAGGATTAATGATTAACAGATGAATACAATCCTCGATATGTCAGGGATCACCTCTTGTGTCGGTCAGTTGTTTATGGCCGGTATGCCCGGACTTTCTTTTGATGAAGATACAGAATACATGATACGTGAATACAATATCGGCGGTATTGTACTGTTTAAAAGGAATATAAAAGACCCTTTTCAACTGGCAAAACTCTGTAAAGATCTACAGGATGCATCTCAAAAATATCATGGCGGTCGCATGTTTATCGCTATTGATCAGGAGGGGGGCGCGGTTGCAAGACTTAAAGAACCCTTTACACTGTTTCCCGGCAATGAGGCAATTGGTAAATCTTCAAAATCTGAAAAAATGGCAAGACAGTTTGCGGCTGTAACCGCAAAAGAGATGAAAATGGTGGGGCTTAATATGAACCTTGCCCCTGTGATGGATGTAAAACGGGGTGAACCTGATAAACACCTTAAAAACCGGATATTCAGTGATGACCCTGAAAAGGTGGGGCTCCTCGGCGGCATTGTAATAGAAAACCTCCAGAAAAGAGGTGTTATGGCTGTTGCAAAACATTTCCCCGGTCTCGGACTGGCCAGTTTTGACCCTCATCAGGGGAATGTGACAATAAAGTATACTGACAGTGATATTATGGCGGAGCAGCTTATAACGTTTAAAAAGGCCATAAAAACAGGCGTGGCAGGAATAATGACATCGCATGCCCTTTATCCTGACATTGATCCGGAGTATCCTGCAACCCTGTCCAGTAGGATACTCACAGGATTATTACGTGAAAGGCTCAAGTACAAAGGGCTTATCCTTACTGATGACCTTGAAATGGGGGCCATCTCAAAGAGTGTTGGTGTTGCACAGGGGGCGCTCGATTCCTTCAGGGCCGGGGCAGATATCCTTCTTATATGTGAAAACCAGAATAGTGTGCTTGAAGCCATCCGCCTGATTACAAAAAAACTAATGGAAAACGAGTTTGGCATGGAAAAACTAATGGAGTCGGTCAGAAGAATAAGAAAGGCAAAGAGGCTCTACCTTGAAAAGAGAAAAAAGAGTTCCGTGTCCCGTTTAGGGAGATACTTCAACCTGAATACCGGTAACGATTATTGAAGATATGCTGATGAACAGGATGGTTATTTTTCTCTGTGAAAAGATACCAATATGTAAGCTCAATAACGATTAATCTACATTATTGTATGGTTGTTTTTTCGTTAAATTGCAGCCAATGTTGGTAACATATTGATAAAACATACTATGTCTCGCTTTTCTATCTATGGCATGGCAATTGCTTATTATTCAGGAAAAGTCAGGGCAGGACTTATTCAGGTGATTTGAAATTATATTATTTTTTTATCATATATTTTTTACCATAACTTAATTTTCTGGAGGACTGTATGGCTGAAATTAAAACACCAAAGGATGTACTTAAAATATTAAAGGATGAAAAGGTCGAGATTGTAGACCTAAGGTTTATGGATTTTCCGGGGATGTGGCAGCATTGTTCATACCCTGTGAGTCAGATTGACGAAAGCACATTTGAAGATGGTATGGGTTTTGACGGCTCAAGCATCAGGGGCTGGCAGGCGATCAATGAGTCGGACATGCTGATAAAACCGGTTGCGGAATCCGCCTTTATTGACCCGTTCTTCAAGGTGAAGACCCTGGTAATGATTTCCAATATCTGCGATCCTGTAACCGGCGAGGATTATACAAGAGACCCGCGCAATATAGCGCGAAAGGCAGAGAACTATCTCAAAAGCATTGGACTTGCTGATATCGCATATTTCGGCCCGGAAGCTGAATTCTTCATCTTTGACGATGCGCGTTTTGACCAGAATCAGCATGAAGGCTATTACCATCTTGACTCTGTTGAAGGGGCCTGGAATACCGGCAGGGTGGAAAACCCGAATCTTGCTTATAAGGTGCGTTACAAAGAGGGATATTTCCCTGTGCCTCCCACTGACAGCCTGCAGGACTTGAGAAGCGACATGGTTCTTACCATGCAGAAGATCGGCCTTACCATTGAGGCGCAGCATCATGAGGTCGCTACCGGCGGACAGTGTGAAATTGATATGAGGTTTGCCCCACTCGTACAGATGGCTGATAATCTTCTTAAATTTAAATATGTTATAAAGAATACTGCCAAGATGAATAACAAGACCGTAACCTTTATGCCCAAGCCCCTTTTTGGCGACAATGGATCAGGAATGCATGTTCACGTGTCCCTCTGGAAAAACAACCAGAATCTCTTTTTCGGCGATGGGTATGCAGGTCTTTCCGAGACAGCCATGTATGCCATTGGCGGTCTTTTAAAGCATGCGCCAAGCCTCTG
The DNA here is from genome assembly GCA_964610475.1 of uncultured Desulfatiglans sp. Taxonomy (GTDB): domain Bacteria; phylum Desulfobacterota; class DSM-4660; order Desulfatiglandales; family HGW-15; genus JAAZBV01. The sequence continues at coordinate 7,559 of CAZSZQ010000125.1, read as the reverse complement.
CGCTATCACAAACCCGACAACAAACAGCTACAAGAGGCTCGTTCCGGGTTATGAGGCGCCTGTAAATCTGGCCTATTCAAGAAGGAACAGAAGCGCATCCATAAGGATACCTCTCTATTCGCCTTCACCCAAGGCAAAGAGACTGGAGTTCCGCTGTCCTGACCCGAGCGCAAACCCGTACCTGGCATTTTCCGCCATACTTATGGCAGCCATTGACGGAATACAGAACAAGATTGATCCGGGCCAGCCCCTTGACAGGGATATCTATGACATGGAACCTGAAGAACTGGCAAAGGTGCCAAAGACCCCCGGCTCACTGAGGGATGCCCTTAACAATCTGGCCAATGATCATGCATATCTCCTCAAAGGAGATGTGTTTACACCTGATGTTATTGAAACATGGATCAACTATAAGATGGTAAAAGAAGTCGAGGCTACTGATTTAAGGCCTCATCCGTGGGAATTTGTCATGTATTATGATATTTAGTTCTAAACGATGTTTTCACTCACCATATCGGCGCCTGAAAACATCCTTAAACAGGCTGGTTAGATAACCTGATTCTGTACTTCTAAAAAAATAAAAAACCTCTGAAGGCAAACCTTCGGGGGTTTTTTTATTTTCGTTGAATAAAAAAATTGTGATATAGAGAAGAATATCAGCAGTCAGCATTGAGCTAAACCTTTTTACAGTAAACTAAGAGCTTGGGAGTCCAGATGACAATAAATGCGTGACGTTTCAATTATACCTCGAATCCTAGATCTTGATCTTAAATATTAGTTAACTAAAGGTAATCATGAAACCGGACTTTGATTCCATTAAAAAAGAGCTTCCAGATATCGACGAAAAAATAATTAAAGAACACCTGTATCGTCTTGGTGACAGTTATTATAAAAAATTTAACGCTGAAAACGTTCTTGCCCATATCAGATTAATCTCCAGGCTGAATCGCACCAGCCCGGTTGAAACGGAAATAATCAAGACGCGTGATGACAATATCGAATGCACAGTAACAGCATATGATTACCCATCGGAGTTTTCATTGATCGCAGGGCTTTTATCCGGCACAGGCTTCAATATTTTATCAGGTGATGTATACACCTATGAAAGAAAAATCAGGGAATCAAAAAGAAAAAAGTCTGTGGGAAAAATTATGACATCTCCCCCTGAACAGGATGACAGGAGGAAAATTGTTGATTTTTTTTCAGGACATCTGACAGGTTATGCATCCTTTGAGGACTGGCGGCAGAATTTTAACAGGAACCTTGTATCTATAGTTTCTTTGCTTGAAAATGGCAGTGAAGACTCCATAACAACAGCAAAAAACAGGGTCAATGAAATGGTTGTCCGTCATCTTGCCCGTATAGGCAGGGAGTCAGAACCGGTTCTGTATCCTGTTGAACTCGATGTTGATAACGCGTCAGGGCCTTTCACCAGGCTCAAGGTTGTTTCTCAGGATACCCCTGCATTTATGTATGCCCTTTCCAATGCGCTTGCGCTTAACAATATCCAGATAGAGCATGTGAGGATACGCACTTTTCACGGGCGGGTGGAAGACAGGCTGTATCTTACTGATTCTTTTGGGGGCAAGATTGAAGACCGAGAGACAATAGAGAGGATAAAATTTTCGGTATTGCTTACAAAACAGTTTACCTATTTCCTGGCAAAGGCGCCTGACCCGTATACTGCCCTTTCAAGGTTTGAGGTGATTATAAAAGACATAGTCAGGCAGCCATTCAGGGAAGAGTGGTTCAGGCATCTGACAGATCCCCGGAATCTCAAAGACCTTGCCAGGCTTCTTGGCACGAGCGATTACCTGTGGGAAGACTTTATCAGACTTCAATATGAATCACTCCTTACCGTATTTGACAGCGCTGAAAAAAAGAGAATGCTCAGCAATTCAACAGAAAATATATCTGAAAGGCTGGATGCTGCTCTTGAAGGAGCCTCAGATATTGAGTCGCGAAAAAAAATAATAAACCGTTTCAAGAATCAGGAGATATTTCTCATCGATCTTGACCATATTCTGAACACAGAGCTTGATTCCAGGTTTCTTTCAAGAAAACTCACTCCACTAGCCGAGCTTATTATAAACAGGACGGCCGATATTATCTATGATGATCTCAGTAAACAGTACGGAAAACCAAAGACCGGATCGGGCCTTGAGGTAAAATATGCCATCATGGGCCTTGGTAAACTCGGCGGCGAGGCCATTGGATATGCATCAGACCTGGAACTGATGTTTGTATACAGCGACAGAGGGCAAACCGATGGCAGGCAGTCGATAACAAATAGCGAATTTTTCAATCTGATGGTCAAGGGCATCTACCAGTTTATTGAGGCAAAACGTGAAGGTATTTTCCAGATCGACTTAAGGCTGCGACCCTATGGGAATTCAGGCCCGCTTGCCTGCAGCATGGAAAGCTATTGTCAGTATTACAGCAGGGAGGGCAACGCCCATTCCTATGAAATCCTGTCCCTTGTCAGGATGCGCTGTATAGGAGGCGACAGAGAACTCGGGAGCCGCCTCGAAAGGATTCGTGACGAGGTCGTCTATTTTTCAAATATCATTGATATCAAAGCCATAAGGGAATTACGCGAAAGACAGTTCAGGGAAAAAAATGTGCCAGGTAAGGTAAATGCAAAATACAGCCCGGGGGGGCTTGTAGATCTTGAGTATGGCGTCCAGATGCTTCAGGTTATGCACGGGAAAGACTCAAAGGATATAAGGACCCAGAGTATTCATTCGGCGCTGACTGCCCTCAAGGACAACGGATTCATGACCTATGAGGTATATGACAGGCTTACAGAGGCTTACAGGTTTTTAAAGGAATTAGTCAACGGGCTCAGGATGCTCCGGGGGACAGCGCTTGATCTTTTTCTGCCTGAAACGGACTCAAGCGAATTTGAACACCTCGCACGAAGAATGGGCTACAGATCCGGAGGAGCTATAACCCCGGCAAAGCAGTTATATATCGACCTCGAAACCCATATGGCTGGTGTAAGAGTCTTTGCGGAAAAATATTTTGGACTGGATTCACTGCCCAAAGGTGATACCGGAACAATAGCAGACATAATACTCTCTGACAGCATGCCTGCTCAAATAAGAGACCGTATACTCTCTGACAGCGGTATAAAAAATACAGGAAGGGCATATATAAACCTTCAGAGTCTTTCAGGAAAGGGCGGAAGCCGCAGAGAGGTATTTGGGAGGCTTGCCATACTTGCATGGGATATCATAAAAAGGACTCCTGATCCTGATATGGCGCTTAATAACTGGGAGCGTTTCATACGGTCTCTGGCAAGCCCCGAGTTTCATTATAATGTACTTTTGTCACAACCCATGCACCTGGAGATATTACTGACTATCTTTTCAAGCAGCCAGTTTTTATCCGATACCCTTATCCGGTATCCCGGTTTTTTCGACTGGCTGATAAATCCCGAACTGCTAAATTCCATAAGAAAGCGTGAGGATATAGAGGGCGAGTTAAGAAATGCGGCAGACAGTTGCAGAGAGAAAAGAGACTGGCTCAATAAGCTCAGGAGGTTCAGGCGACGTGAGATACTGAGGATAGGAACAAGGGATATTTATATGGGTGTTTCAACCCGGATTATTATGCATGAATTATCAGTGCTTGCAGAGGCATGCACACAGGTTGTTCTTGAACAGTCAATCAAGAATAACTTTGATAAAGATGAGCCGGGCGCTCTGTCTCCTCAGGAATATTTCTGTATTATTGCGTTTGGAAAGCTTGGCGGTAATGAATTAAATTACAGTTCAGATATTGACCTTATAGGAATTTTTAATCCTGATGGCAATAAAACAAACAAAAGAAGAGAGATTGCAGGCTGGATTCTGGAGGAAGTTCGATCCGACCTTTCATCCCATACCGAAGAGGGTTATGCCTATAGAGTCGACCTGAGGCTGCGACCATTTGGAAGCTCCGGTGAAATCGTCCAGTCTATCCCTTCTATTATTGATTATTACAGCCATTCTGCATCATTCTGGGAGATACAGGCAGCTTTAAAGATGAGGCCAATAGCAGGAAACTTAAAGCTTGGGTATGAGTTTCTCGAGAGCCTTAAACCCTTTATCCTGAAATCCTGGAAAAGGGGAGTCGTGTGTAAGGAAATAGAGAAGATGAGACAAAAGGCCATAAAAAACAGTTCACACGGCTTATCCTCCGGTATTGATGTAAAATCCGGGCTGGGTGGAATAAGGGATGTTGAATTTATGGTTCAGGGGCTTCAGCTCATTCATAGCCGTGAAAAAGGGATTATTATTGATGGAAATACCATAAATACCATAGAGTCATTAACGGAAGCAGGTATATTAAAGGAAGATGACTCAAATGTATTGAAGGATGACTATATCTTTTTAAGGAGAATAGAACATTATCTCCAGATATTAGAAGACAGGCAGACACACACCATTCCTGTTGATAAAAATGAGTTAAATACCCTTGCAAAGAGGATGCTTGGGCTGGATGCCAAAGGAGAAGATCTGCTTTTAAGGCTCGATGAATGTCTGAAAAGGGTAAGAATAGCTTATGAGAAGCACTTTCTGGGGACGGTGGCTTAGATAGGCACAAGTTAGCAGAAATAAAATTAAAAATTGATTTTTTTGATCCATTCGCCGGAGAAAAGAAATGAAAATAAGTATTATAAAAGCAGTTATTTTACTTTTAATCATTATCCCGCTTGTTCATTGCGAAAATTCAAACCAGGCGCCGGGTGCTTTTGAAAAGCTTATGAAGTAATCAACGAGTTGAATTATGACTATGAAAAGCCAGTTTCACTTTGTTTTGTTTGACAAAACAAGAATATAATGACATCATTACACCATATCTTACATCATTACATCAGGAGGTTTTCCTATGAATCGTACTCAGATCCAATTAACTGATGAACAACATAAACAGTTGCGGGAACTGTCAAAGGAAACCAGAGAACCTATTTCCGCCTTAATTCGCAAGTCAGTAGATCTGCTTCTCCTGACCCGCAAACCGGATCGGCAATATTTATACCGGCAGGCCAATGCTGTAATCGGTAAATATGAAGCCGGCAATCCGGACATCTCAATAAATCATGATAAGTATCTGGATGAGGCGTTTAAATAATGATTATTTTTGCAGATACTTCAGCCCTTTATGCCCTGCTTGTACGGGATGACTATATGCATGTTCGCGCAAAAAAGTGCTTTTCTTATATTTCTGAAAACACGGTTCAGTTATTGAGCAGCTCCTTTATCCTTGTTGAGACCATAGCTCTTTTACAAAGAAGAATCGGATTGGAAGCTGTCCAGGATTTTAATAACAGGATAGTCCCTTTGATGGAGATACTATGGGTGAATAAGGATTGGTATGGCAGGGGAATCCAGAGGCTTCAATCACAAAAAATCAGAGATATAAGCCTGGTGGATTGCCTGAGTTTTGAAATTATGGATGCACGATCTATTACAATGGCATTTACCTATGATAAACATTTTGAAGAAAACGGCTTTATGATTGCCACTTTTGATGAAATTATAAAATAACTTTTGGATCAGTTGTTGTACACTATTCTAGGGCATTTCCCACACCTTGCTGGCAAAAAACTGTAGATGAGCCTATCAAATATAGGGCTATCCGTTAAACCTGGAAAATTATAGGAAAAAGAAGGTAATTATTCTCCAAAGAATTCATGAAGAATGTCTACTATCAATAAGTTTCACTAACCCACAACAACGGGAGACTTTGTTTGACATGCCTTTTTATTTACTCTATACTCCCGTGATCAAATTAAACGATATATTTGATTTCACATCTAATAACTCCAAAAAACAGGTGAAACATGACGAATTCCAAAGATAGTTCATTTTCCACTCATTCGCTGGCTGTAAAATTGCCCGCAAAAGAAAAAATAGGCTATGGCCTTGGAGATGCTGCTTCCAACCTCTATTTTCAGATGTTCATGCTTTACATCTCCTATTTTTATACGGATGTTTTTGGTATCTCTCCTAATGCAGTGTTTTGGATGTTTCTTATTACCAGGATTTGGGATGCTGTAAACGATCCCATAATGGGTATTATTGCCGACAGGACAGAATCCAGGTGGGGAAAGTTCCGTCCTTATATTATTCTTATGGCCCCTGCTCTGGCCATATGCGGGGTGGTGGCATTTTTTACGCCTGATTTAGGGAATCTGGGTAAAATCGTTTATGCATATATAACCTATACCTTCCTTACCATGCTCTACACTGCTGTAAACGTTCCCTATTCAGCGCTCATGGGGGTTATGACTCCCAACTCGCAAGAGCGTACAAGCGCATCGCAATACAGATTTGTTATTGCCTTTATAGGGCAGCTTATAGTTTCAAAATTCACCCTGACCCTTGTAGGGTATTTCGGACAGGGTAATGAACAGATAGGGTGGACCTGGACAATGGTAGCCTTTGGATTACTTGCCATTATACTTTTTGTATTCACCTTTTTTTCTACGAAGGAGAGGGTTCAGCCTCCCAAATCCCAGCAGAAAAACTCAATCAAGGATCTGGAATACCTCTTTAAGAATACGCCATGGGTATTAATAGCCATTGCAACTGTTTTTCAGCTTCTGTATGCAGTGATGCGCGGGACCTCTACCCCTTACTATTTCAAGTATTATGTGCTTGAACAGGAGATCTTCAATATAAACCTTTCTATCAGCTCCTTTACAGAATGGTTTGCATCTGTCGGCAGCGCTTCAACCCTTGTGGGTGCGCTCATGGCGCAATCATTTGCAAAAACACTGGACAAAAAAAACGCCTATACAGCGGCGCTTATCAGCAGCGCCGTTATCTCATGCGCCTTTTATTATGTGCAGCCCCATAATGTACTTATGATTTTCGGGCTTAACATTGCTGTTTCATTTCTTATGGGGATTGTTTCCGTATTGCAGTGGGCGATCTACACCGACACGGCAGATTATGGGGAATGGAAATTCGGAAGAAGATCAACAGGGCTCATAATGGCAGCATCATTGTTTGCCCTGAAACTGGGTCTCGCCTTTGGCGGCAGCTTTGTAAACGGGATACTTGGCTATTACGGGTTTGTTGCTAATGTTGCTCAGTCGAGCGAGTCAATATTTGGCATTAGGATGGTAATGAGCTTTTATCCGGCTATCTTTGGAGTTCTCGGCGGACTGGTGATGTTCTTCTATCCGTTAAAAAGCAGTGTTATGATAAAAATAGAGGAAGACCTTTCAAAACGAAGGGCAGAGGCTGAAATATGACCCTATATAAAGATAAAGAAAAATACTGTTTCTTCAGTAAAATGAAAAATATATTTTGTTATTTCAGCATCCTGCTGCTGTTTATATGTATTGTCATGAGCTATGGCAGTATTGCCAGGGGTGAAGAAAGTCAAAAGGGATTAAAAGACTATTACAAAAATAATTTTCTTATTGGCGCTGCCATTTTTCCCGGGCTTTTTGACAATCCTGTATCAGCAGAACTGATAAAGACTCATTTCAGCACCATTACACCCGAAAACGATATGAAATGGGCTTTGCTGCATCCGACCCTGAATGAATTCAAATTTGA
>CAZSZQ010000124.1:0-10230 GCA_964610475.1 uncultured Desulfatiglans sp. | reverse complement strand
CAGAGTTTTCACCTTCAACAGCAACATATTCACAGTCAAGCAGGCCGTCTGCATGGAATTTGGCAAGCTGCTCTACAAGTTCACTCTGCGGGGTTATCGGGTAGGCCGACACCACGTCAGGGCGGCATCGCAGAACCGCATATGCTGCTGCTGTGTTTCCGGTAATTACCTTTATATTTTTAAATCTTGCAGTCATCAGAATAGCCTCCTTCCGGTTTCATGGTTATGGCCTTTTTCGGACATTCCTTTGCACATATGCCGCATCCTTTGCAGAACTCAAGATTAATGACAAAGGCATTATTTTTTTTTGTAATACACTGGGGCGGGCAAAAGGTCATGCATATACCGCAGCCGTTGCAGACCTCATTATTTATGACCGGCCGCGATGTCCTCCAATCACCGGTATTCAGGCAGAGCAGAGTATTGTTGCCGTCAGACCAGCATGACTCATATTTATAAATATATTTTTCTTCACCTTTTAATCCCATGAATGCACCTCCACTTCATTATATCCTCTCTGGGCATTGCGGATATTTCTTTCAAGCATATCACCATCCAGATAATCGGCAAATCCCCTCAGGACAGAATCCAGGGTAACCCACCCTGTAGTTGCTGCAAGCGCCCCGATGAGGCATGTATTGGGAATATCCCTGCCGATCTCGCACAGGGCAACCTGTGTTGCATTTATGACCCCTGCCCTGCTTAGATTCTTCGAAGGTCTTCCCTCAAAGGGTTTGGGGCTGTTAAGGATAAGCACACCCCCCGGCTTCAACCCTTCATACAGGTTCTTTATATCAAGGAGAGTAGGATCAATCACCATAAGACAGTCAGGTGTATATATCTGTGTCTTTTCCCTGATCGGTTCTGTATCAAAACGGGTAAAGGCAACTACAGGCATGCCTCTGCGTTCAAACCCGTACATAGGGAAACTAGCAACATGTTTACCCTCATAGGCGCATGCAGAGGCAAGCATTCTGGCTGCCATTACTGCACCCTGTCCACCCCTGCCGTGAAATCTGATCTCTTTTACGGACATTGTTAAATATTACTCCTTTCTGTTATGTTCAGGCCTCATCCCTCAGCCTTTTCTCTATATCTTCACGTAAAGCCTTTTTATCCAGTTTGCCTACTCCGGTCACAGGCATTTTTTCTATAAACACAATCCGCTCTGGAAGCTGAAGTACGGAAGCATTCTTTGATTTCAGGAATTCAATGATATCTTCAAATGTAAGTTCTGCCCCTTTTTCAGTTTCTATATAGGCGCAGACACGCTCTCCCATGAGTTTGTCAGGCATGGGAATGACCGCAACTACTGCAACACCAGGGTGTAGAATTATCAGTTTTTCTATATCAGTGGCGCTTATACTCTCCCCTCCCCTGTTGATCATCTCCTTGATTCTGCCGCAAAGGGTAATATAACCCTTTTCGTTTATGGTTGCGAGATCCCCTGTTTTAAAAAAACAATCATCGTCAAAAACCAGTGAATTTTCTTCCATGTTATTATAGTATCCTGAAAAAACTGATGGCCCTTTCACCATTAATTCACCGGGTGTGTTATACGGCAGTTCGCATCCATCAGCATCAATGACCTTATAAATATCATATGGAAATGTAGGCCTGCCGACCGTGCCGCAAATGGTTTCACAATTATCCGCGGCTCGTGTGATACAGGTCATGCCCTCGGTAGCACCATATCCATTATAATAGCAGATACCGAGTCGATCCATTATTTCTTTTACCATCTCACTATGGCTCGCGCCTCCGCCCGAGTGCATCTTCTTAAGTGAACTCAGGTCGAAATTTCCTATCTCTTCATATTGCATCAACCTTTGTGCCAGTGTCGGTACCCAGATTATGGATGTAACACGTTCCCGTTCGATTGTCCTGCATATATCAGAATTATCTGTTGAACTTTCAAATACAAGCTTTCCCTGGGTAATCACACTTCCTAATAACCCCTTTGAGAAGGAAAGGTCGTGACCCACCGGACTAACAATCATATTGATGTCCTGGCAGTTCTGATCCCATGACCTTGAACAGAATTCAACAGCACATGCCAGGCTGTTATGTGTGCGGGGAACTATCTTTGGCTCCCCGGTTGTCCCACCTGTAGGCCCCATGTGGGCAACCTGACACGGATTGGGTCTGCGGCCGGCAAGTCTTATACGATCCTCCCGGGTCAACCGATTTTTTTTTATCAAACCCTCCATATCTTTAAAAACAGGACCTTCTAACTTTCCACGGACCGTGATCACATTTTTTAATTCAGGATGATCTTTCAGTACCTTCATAATCAATGGGGTGTAATCGAACTTATGCGTGCTCACAGGCACAATCCATGACCTGGCCCCTGTGAGTTTCAATAATCTATCGATCTCAAACTGCCGGTATCTGTCGATCAGAAGCACAGGGATGGCACCGATCTTCTGGCATGCAAAATATGCAAAGATGAATTCGTTCCAGTTGGGAAGCTGTATGAGGACGCGGTCAAGGGGTTCCATACCCAGTTTTATCAGGGCGATCGCCAGCCGGTCGGCCTTTTCACGCGCCTCGCCATAGGTGTAACGGCTGACCCTGTCCACAAATGCCTCTTTGTCAGGATGTATATCTGCAGCCAGATCAAGATAATCGCCAAGGGTAAAACCTCGCCACCAGCCTCTGCTGATATACATCTCTTCATCTTCCGGTTTGTATGGAACTGCGCCTTCGAGTAATTTAAACATTAGTGCACCTCTTATGGATTTCTATATCTCACACCCGACCCTTGCACCGTCTTTCATGGCATCCACTATGAGGCCAGGTTCCCTGCAGCTTCCTATCACACAGGTTTCTGCCACAAGGCCTTTGAACTGTTCTATTATGCTGTTGTTGGGTTCCCAGTCCTGGGTACTTATGATATTTTTACCTCTCAGGATATATTTACGTTTGTCCTTTAAACTAATCTCCAATCCGCTGTCGGAAATGTTACGGTATTCGATGTCCGACCATACGGGTACATGGTTCTGTTTAAGCCACGGCCAGAGACTCACAATATCATCGATTGTCATGCGGTCACCCAGTTCGGATTCCGGGCCGTTGTGTACCATGGCTACCTTGCGTCTGCGCTTTACAAGATATTCCGCCAGTTCGCAGCCATGAAGGGTGCCACCCATTATTACAATACTCCTGCCCACAGGCATAAAGATTTTGGATAACTTTTCCATCTGTGCTGAACTGAAAAATTTCAGGAAGAATTTCAGCATGCCGTGGAGTTTCCCGGTATTGATCACCTTTGGATTATCAGCTCCCGGTACTCCAATCTTGCCGTGAGCTGCGCCTGCCGCAATCACAAGCACATCAGGGCGTTCGTGCTGGATTACCTGAGACGTTACTTCAGTCTTTAATATAACCTTAACCCCTTCTTTCCTGAGCTGAGTAGAAAGATATTTTACAAACATGGTCATATCTTCTGTTTCAAGATCCTTCACAATTGCCGCAAGAGGTATCAATCCGCCAAGATAGCTGTTTTTTTCATACAATACTACCTCGTGCCCGCGCTGTGCTGTAACACGGGCAGCTTCCATACCTGACGGTCCGCCGCCAACAACCAAAACTTTCTTTTTCTTTTTGACTGGCCTGATCTGGAAGTCAGAAAGGTGCTCCCTTCCAAGGTATGGATTAGTCCTGCATGCCAGCACCTGATTACGGTTACGGCAGTCAAAGCAGTAAAGACAGCCATTACACCAGCGGATATCATTTAGCCTCCCTTCCTTTGCCTTATTTGGAAGATCCGGGTCAGCCAGAAGGCGTCTTGTCATGCCGACAAAATCAAGGCTGCCCTTTTGCAGATATTCTTCGCCGAGTACGGGATCAAGCCTGCAGGCAGTCCATACCGGGATTTTAACGCCTCCTCTCTTTACCGCCTCCACCAGTGGAACAGATGCACCGCGGCCATTACGGCTCCAGTCATAGTCCTTTGGCAGATCATCCGGGGGAACGGGGTAGAGTATGCGGTCGGGCTGTATCAGACCACCCCTGTGACCGTATCGTTCACCACGCAGATTGAGGCCGTCAGCCACCTGAGCTATACATTTAGCCAGCTCAACGCCCTCTTCAAGGGTGGTAGCCCTGGGATGGTTGTATTCCACGGCGTTCATTATGACATGGATGCCAAATTCAGGCCCTGTTCTCCTTCTTGCCTCTTCGATGCAGCGGCGAAGAAACCTTGTCCGGTTCTCAAAACTCTGTGGGCCGAATTCGTCAGTCCTTTTGTTCCATATTCTGGAAAGAAATGTATTACCCTGATGTGCAGTACCGTGGTTAAACTCACATGCATCAAAACCTGCCCTGTAGGCCCTCTCTGCAGCGCCTGCCCACAGGTTTATCTGTTCTTCCAGTTCATCCCTGGTCATCTCCCTGCATGGCAGAAAATCCGGCCCTGGAAGCTCCTCTTCGGTCATAGCAGAAGCGCATTTGATGTCCCTGATTTTTGGATCCCTTGGTAAAAGCCCGGTTGGATTCCATGGGCCTGCATGCTGGAACTGGATGGAGACCTTGCAGTCATGTTTATGTACTGCATCAGTTAACCTTTTGAATCCCGGTATCAGTCGGTCATCATCCATATGAAGCTGTACTCCTTCATAATTACCTTCTGCATCATAGTGGACATGCTGGATACCCAGCGGATACTCCGTTCCACAGGATTCTACAACGAGGAATCCGACACCGCCTTTTGCCAGCCTTTCATAATAGGTGATCATCCGTTCACCGACATTCTGATCAGGGTCAACAAATGATGTCCCGTTGGCAGTTTTTATTATCCGGTTTTTCACCTTAACAGGGCCAATCATGCCCGGTTCAAATAATTTAATAAATTTATAGCCCATGCTTATCTCCTGACAAAGGGAAGTGCATTATTTATGTTACAGATTATCAGCAAAAACTAGAGATTTTCATCCACCACTTTGGCAGCCGCTTTAAGTGTGGCAACAGTCTTTTTCAACCCTTCCTGTTCATCCGGTGCGAGTGTATATTCCAGTATCTCGGACACTCCCTCTCTCTTTAACCTTACAGGAACCGACATGCTTATCCCGTTTACACCATATTCTCCATCAAGCATAACAGAACAGGGTATAACCTCTCCTGTGTCCTCCACTACCGCCCGAACGATTTTTTCAAGTCCTATGGCGCATGTCCAGCCTGCCGTTCTTCCTGATTTAAGCTCTTCAAGACGCTTCAGGATATTAGGGATTTCCGAACGGATATCGGCTTTGATCTCTTCACTCACATCTATTTTTTTACCGTCTATCTTTGCTGTACTGAATAGATACACCTGCGTGGATCCATGCTCTCCTATTACAATACCATCCACCTGGCTGACTTTAACATTATAAGCCTTCGCAAGCATCTTTCTGAAACGGAAAGAATCATTGATGGAGTAGCCGATAATTTTTTTACGTTCAAATCCGCCGGAAAGCCATGTGGCATAATTCAGAGGGTCTACAGGATTGGTGGCTGTAATAATAAATGCATCAGGACAGTATTGTTTTATTTTTCCGGAGATATGCCTGATCAGTTCCAAATTTTTAGGCAGCATCTCCATCCTGTCAGAAATCAGCCCCTGGGGAGCCCCGGCCGCATTAATGACAATATCAGTTCCGGTCATATCGCTGTAGTCACCGGCCCTGATAATTATATCCCTGGAAGAAACCGCCGTGCCAATATCAATGGCATGTTGTTCGAGAATATTCTGCCTTTTTCCGCCTATCATCAAAAATTCATCGGCCAGCCTGTTTGCGGCAAGGTAAAATACTGCCGGGGCTCCTACGCTGCCGGCAGCCCCGATTACAGTGATCTTCATATTTCCTCCGGTTTAAAATGAAAGCACTTGAAAAAATATATAAATATATTAAAATTCAATTTTTTTAAAGCTCAAAATTAATTTTTATCATGAGAATATTCATGATACAAGAAATCTTTAGCATTAAACCAAATGAAATTAATTTAATTAATTAAACATAAATTAAACGGAATATACAACAAATGAAAAAGCTCTTAACCCTCGATCAGGCGATTGATCTGATCAGGGACAAATCAACAGTCAACCTTACCGGTTCCGGCGGCGGTATGATGGATGCGGAGTATATCTACCAGGCCATAGAAAAACGTTTTCTTGAAACCGGGCGACCTAATAATCTTACCCTTGTTCACGCCACGGGCATTGGAAGCGGGAATGAGACCGGGATGGGACGCTTTGCTCATAAAGGTCTGGCCAAACGTATTATTGGAGGACACTGGAAATGGTCACAAAGGATGTCCGATCTTGCACTGGAAGAGGCATTTGAGGCATACAACCTGCCGCAGGGAGTACTATCCAAGTTGATACGTGAAATAGCAGCCGGCAGCCCGGGACTAATAACAAAGGTCGGGCTGAATACATTTGTTGATCCAAGGCAGGAAGGCGGCAAATTAAACAAATCCGCTAAAGAGGACCTGATAGAGGTAGTAACGATCAGGAATGAAGAGTACCTGTTTTATAAGACATTCCCTATCGATATATCAATTGTCAGAGGGTCAATCGCTGATGAGGATGGTAATATCTCAGTAGAAAATGAGGTGGTAGACCTGGAAATCCTCCAATCGGCCCAGGCAGCATATAACAGCGGCGGGATTGTGATCGCTCAGGTAAAACGGCTGACCAAAAGGGGAACTCTCCATCCCAGGATGGTAAGGGTTCCAGGTCATATGGTTACCGCTGTAGTTCTGAATCCGGATCAATGGCAGACCTATGCGGTTGAATATGATCCTGCCCTTTGCGGCCATACAAGAATACCAATCAATTTTATTGAGCCACTTGAACTTGGGCTTCGCAAAATAGTAGCCAGGAGGGCGGCCATGGAACTGGAGCCTGGAGCTATTGTTAACTTAGGTATTGGTATGGCTGACGGTGTCTCTAATGTGGCTTCTGAAGAAGGGATCATCGACCAGTTTGTATTCAGCATTGAGCAGGGTATAGTAGGCGGCATCCCAACCAAAGGCAAGGTTTTCGGAGCAGCTTATAACCCGGATGCTATTATTGAAATGTGCGAACAGTTTGATTTTTATCATGGCGGGGGATTGGATATTACCTGTCTGGGTATGGCCCAGCTTGACCAATTCGGCAATGTGAATGTAAGCCGTTTCGGAAATGTAATTGCAGGAAGCGGCGGATTTATCGACATCTCTCAGAATGCAAAAAAGGCGGTCTTCTGCGGCAGCTTCACCAATGGCGCTGAGGTAGAGATTAAAGACGGCAAGCTTAAAATCCTTAAGGAAGGCAAAACAAAAAAATTGGTCGATCATGTCGAACAGATCACATTCAGCGGTGAATTCGCCACCAGAAAGAAACAAAAGGTATTTTATGTTACTGAGCGTGCAGTTTTTGACCTGAAGGATAACAGACTAAGGTTGATCGAGATAGCCCCGGGAATAGATATGGAGAAAGATATAATCGGTCAGATGGGATTCAGACCCCTTATTTCTGAAAACCTGAAAGAGATGGAAGCGTGTATATTCCGGCCTGAAAAAATAAAAACGTGCAATGGTCATCTGTTTAAAGGATTCTATTAGGAAAATTTACCGCCAGGATTGAGATTGATTTATCCATGTATTTTCCTTAGCTTTCAGCGGCCGGCTTTTAGTAAAATGGATTATTTCTAAAATAGAGAGAGGTTGTCATGAGTCCTGAACAGAATAAAAAGATAGTGCGGGAATTTTATGAGACGGTCTTTAAGAAACATGACCTTGATGCTGCAGGCAGATACATGCATGAAGATTATATACAGCATAACCAGGATGCTGATCAGGGGATCAAGGGCTTTGTTGAATTCCATAAAGGATTTTTCGCTGCTGCACCGGATTTTTGTGCAAGAATCAATATGATGGTGGCAGAAGATGACCTGGTATTTGTATACAACACCATCACCGGCACTCATACAGGCAAAGGGTTTCTCCACTACAAACCAACCGGCAATAAAATTCATTTTGATGCGGTGGACATGTTCCGCTTAAGGGATGGTAAACTGGCTGAACACTGGGATGTTGCAGACACGAGACAGCTCTTCATGCAGGTAGGCGGGCTTAGAGAAAATAATGTTAAATAATCAACCTTTTTACCTGCAACTAAATTTTTACAATTTTTATCAGCTATGCTGTCATATATTCCTAGATAATCATTGCTGGAAACAGGTTCAATTATATCCCCTGTAATGGCAGGATGGGCTGTTGATATTACAGTTCATTACACTTCTGCATTTGGAACAGATGCCTTTGCTGCCATGACATCGGGGTTGCTGCTGCTTCCTGTCCTGCATAAACCCCTTAAAAATAAAAGACAACGAGGTTTTTCCTCGACACTGGACATAATTACTTGTGACTTACCAATGTCATCGCCCGACCCCGATGTCTCACAAAAATTGATGTCATCATCGCACAGACGGATCATTGAAACCGGTATCGGGAGAATCCAATACCGCTCGTCATTCCCCGGCTTCGACCGGGGAATCCATTTTTCTTTTTTCTTCTCAATATAAACAAGAGCTAAGCGGCGATTTGCCCCTTTATTAACATAGACCGACCCAACATCGGTTTTAAGCTGTTACTGGGGCAGCCTGTCAGGGTCGATATTTTCTACGTGAAGGTCTCCATAAATCACACGATATGTCTCAGACCCTTCCGGTCTGTACCAGAAGATGGGCGTTTCCGCTTCACCCAGCGGCACACCCTTGCCTTGATAGGTCCATTTACCTTCGTCGGGGAAGAAAATGGTGAATTGTATAAATTTGATTAATTCCAGGTTAATGGCCAGCGCTTCCTCTTTTGACATCGCGTTGAACTGGCCGTTTATGGGGCTGCTGGTCATCCACTTGTAAAAAGATTCATAGGTAACATCGTCGGGGAAACAGCCGTAATTTAATTTTTCCGCTATGAGCCTCAGGCCTTTGATGAAACTGTCCTCCGTCCCCTGTAAGTCCACGGCCATGGGTTTCTCCACTGTGTATCCTGCGGGCACTTCCATGCTGAACATTTCCTCCTCCATCGGCGGGTCGAACTTCATATTTTTATAGGTTACATGCATCGTCCCAACATTATACTCGATGCGCACGGGGAGCCCGGTATTGATATCGGCCCAGATAGTCATGTCGAGCTTTGGGTGACTGGCGAAAAATCCAACCACTTCCCTGCCATCGAGCTGTTTACGGCCAAGTTCTTCGACAGTGAAATCCGGCATCTCCTTTAATCTCAAGATAGTGTTTTTCAATTCCTCCAGGTAATTCTGGCCGGAAGCCATTCCCTTCGGGAAATTCTGATTGGAAGGAATTCCTTTCGGTTCTCTGTAGCCGTATCGGGCTTCCATGTCTGCTTCATTCAGAAAAAGCACTCGCCTGTTTTCAAGATCGATGATGGTCAATGCTTTGCTGCCTTCAACCCTTCTACGAATGCGGGAACCCATCACCAGATCGTGAACTACCGGTTTGCTGCCATCATCAGGACCGAATACGATGTCGTAGGCGGCAGTTTTGGCCTTCAGAATAGGTTCAATCACCTGGGCAAATGTCAGGCTGGGGCCAACCGGATTTTCAACGAATTCTAAAACAATCAGTGCTACGATAACAATCATTGACGCTGTAACAAATGCGGTTTTTTTGGTTTTCATGAGAGTTCTCCATAAAACCCCGCCAGGCGCAGTCCTGTCCTGCCGCCGCTTTGCCAACTCATTCCGAGCATCCTGCAGGATACGGTCATCCACCCCGGGATTGGTTATTATTTCAGATTCTCTAATCAATCGGACAAATTCTTTTGGTGTTTTCATCGGGCGCCTCCAGCATTCAAAATGGACCTAAGTTTTTCAATTCCGTACCGGTAACGGCTTTTGGCCGTGTTGGTCGAAATATCTAATGCTCCTGCAATATCCCGGAATGTCATGGAAGCATGCAGATGCATCATAACCACCTCACGCTGATCAAAAGATAATTCAGCCAAGGCATTGCTCAAACGTTCCATCTGTTCATTGCACATTACCGACTCAAGCGGCCCTTCTGCACAACCGGCAAGTTCCATTTCAGAATCAGGTAAGGGGTTTGCTCGCAGACGCTCGGCCTTGTTCCGGTTCCGGGCACTGTTGGCTACGCAGGTCATTAGGTAACTTTTAAGGCTGCCGGTAAGCTTAAAATCATCCAGCCTTCTGACAAAGGTCACGAATACATCGTGCAC
>CAZSZQ010000123.1:0-10347 GCA_964610475.1 uncultured Desulfatiglans sp. | reverse complement strand
TCAGGCATTATTATGCCTGTCGGTTTTGCTATTATCCTGAGCGGTCCTCTTACCATGATCGGTTCAGGTCCGCTTATGCTGGTCAATGATTTTCTTATAGGGGCCTCTCTTTCGCCATACAGTCTTTTTGCAGTAACGCCTGCAGGTCTTGCCCTTCTGTTCTCATGTCTGGTATTTTTTTTCTTTCTGGGAAAGTTTGTTCTTCCGCAGTATAAAACGGGGGATGAGGCCGATCAGTTGCAGATCAGGCTTGTAGAAGAATGGGGATTATCTGTAACTGTCAAATATTACAGGATAAGCAGGAACAGTCCTTTAATTGGAAAAACTCTGGAAGATACAGAAATATGGGATGGTTATAATCTCAATATCCTGGCCATCAATAGAGAAAAGTCAGTGGAATATGCGCCTTGGCGTGAAACCAGATTTGAGGCGGATCAGATTGTTGCCCTGCTGGGTAATGATAAAAATGCCGAAGATTTTGCCTCCGGTCACGAACTGGTCCTGGTCGCAAGACCTGAATACCTTACTATGCTGGATGACACGACCAGCGCGGGGTACTCTGAGGTTATCATACCACCCCGTTCTGCGATATCAGGCCAGTCAATTAAAAAATTCGGGCTTAGAAGACATTACGGGGTGGAACCGGTTCTCCTGTATCACAGGGGTGAAAAGGTAAGGGGTAATTTTTCTGATGTTGAAATTACACCGGGAGATATATTGATCGTCCATGGTCTGTGGGAAAAAATATCGGATATGAAGAAGGGACATGATTTTGTAATTATAACTCCCGTGGAGGCAGGTGAGAAATTCGCCCCCAGGGCATGGGTCGCGCTTTTCTGTTTTGCTGTCTCTGCCGGGCTGGCAATAGCAGGCTTTTCAATTCCTTTATCTTTCATGACAGGCGCTATTGCCATGGTTTTGACCGGTGTTTTAAATATAGATGAAGCCTACAATGCAATTGACTGGAAAGTAGTATTTTTCATGGCAGGGCTCATCCCGCTGGGAATTGCAATGCAGAAAACGGGTACAGCGGTATTTCTTGCAGGCAAAATGATTTCCATGGTTCACGGAAATCATATCTATATTATGCTTATGGCTATATCATGCATAACAGTATTGTTTTCACTCTTCATGTCAAACGTAGGAGCGGCTGTTATCATGTTCCCAATGGCCATCAGTATTGCAGGCACAGTGGGGATAGATCCCCGCCCCCTGGCTCTGCTTGTGGCTGTCTCCACTGCCAACTCCTTTGTTCTGCCGACTCATCAGGTTAATGCATTGTATAAAACGCCCGGAGGTTACAGGAACAGGGATTATATAAGGCCCGGCGGCGGGTTGACAATATTATTTCTGCTGGTTGTTGTAACTGTATTTTACTTTTTTTATTTGTGAACATAAGAATCAGGCTGTCTGGACATTACCTGAAATAATCAACATCAACAATAACACAGGAGAATAACCAATGCTGTTAAAACACTATTTTCTCGAAAAAATTGCACACAGTTCATATATCCTGGCGGGAAAAGAGACCTGCGCGGTAATAGACCCCCGGAGGGATGCGGATATCTACATCAACGAGGCCCGGCAAATGGGGGTGAGAATTACTCATATTCTTGAGACCCACCTGCATGCGGACTTTATCTCAGGGCATATAGACCTGGCTGCAAAGACAGGCGCGAAGATATTTGCACCCAAATCCGGCCAGTGCAAATTCGAACATGTTGCAGTATCGGAAGGTGACAGTTTTTTTATAGAGGACATGAAACTGGATATCATGGAGACACCCGGGCATACCCCTGAGCACGTTGTATTTGTGGTTACTGATCAATCGCGGGGCGATTCTCCCACAGGGGCCTTTGTGGGTGATGTAATGTTCGTTGGTGACGTTGGGAGACCTGACCTGTTTCCCGATATCGCTGAAGAGCTGGCAGGCAAGCTGTATCACAGCCTGCATGATAAGCTGCTCAAACTGCCGGACCATTGCGAAATTTACCCGGCCCATGGGGCCGGGTCTCTTTGCGGAAGATCTATGGGGGCTAAATGGACCTCCACCATAGGATATGAAAGGCGTTATAACCCCAGCCTGCAGATAAAAGACAAAATAAAGTTTATTCGCTCCCTTACCTCCAATATGCCGCCTGCTCCCGATCACTTCAGCAGGTGCAGTGATATCAACAGGAAAGGGCCGGAAATGCTGTCCAGGCTGCCGGTGATGGAGGAACTCACTGCCCCGGAATTTAAAGAGAGGATGCAGGCAAAGGGATGCCTGGTTCTGGACACCCGGAATTACGCGGCTTTCGCCGGTTTTCACATACCAGGGGCATGGCATCTTGATATTGGAGGCAATTTCCCGACATTTGCCGGATGGGTAATACCCCCTGACAGAGATATTCTTATTGTGGCTGACAGTTATCAGGATGCCGCCAATGGAAGGCTCTGGATGCAGAGAGTGGGCATTAACCGGACAGCAGCATACCTGAGCGGTGGTATGAGCGGCTGGTTAACCAATGGTTATCATACAGGGAATATCGGTCTGATTCCGGCAGAAGATCTGTACAGACAATTAAATAAAGGCGGGGTATCCTTTACACTGGTGGATGTCAGGACCCCGATGGAATATGAGACCTCTCACATAGAGGGTTCCATTAATATTCCGGCGCCTGACCTGCGCTTTCGCAGTGATGAAATAAAAAAGGACAAACCGGTTTATCTTATATGCAGCACCGGTAACCGTTCCAGCCTGGCAGCAAGCATTCTTAAACAGAAAGGATTTGCAGCGGTGTGCCATGTACCGGGAGGCATGACCGGGTACAGCGCTGCAGGGTATATAAAAGCCCGGGATTAAAGGAGGATACATTATGGACTGGTTGACACAGGCACAATGGTCTCCATACGCGGCAGGTATAGGAATTGGTGTTTTAAGCTGGTTCACATGGTTAATCTCGAATGAACCTGTTGGCTGCTCGACAACATTTGCCAGATCGGCAGGTATGATTGAAAGGCTGTTAAGAGGCAAAATCGTTGAACGCAGGCTCTATTTTCAGGAGGTGAAACCGGTCGTTGACTGGCAGTTCATGCTGGTTACAGGCATCATTATCGGTGCCTTTTTTTCATCAATGCTTTCCGGCGATTTAAGCTTGCAGTGGATACCCTCTGTATGGAGATTTCATCTCGGAGATAATATATTATTACGACTGATTATCGGATTTACAGGCGGTATTCTCCTGGGGTTCGGTTCAAGGTGGGCGGATGGGTGTACGAGCGGACACGGTATAAGCGGCACCATGCAGCTCGCTGCGTCGAGCTGGATATCAGCCATATGTTTCTTTGCAGGCGGAATTTTTATGGCGTGGTTGCTGTTCAGGGTCATTTTATAGCCAAGGCGGGGCGAGTGCACATGAAATCCAAAGGAAGGAAACTGTTACAGGGTCTTATATTTGGTATAATATTCGGTTTTTTACTTCAGAAGGGAGGGGTTACCAAATATGATGTTATTATTAACCAGCTTCTGTTTGTCGATTTTACCGTTGTAAAAATTATGCTCTCTGCGGTTGTCACAGGAATGCTGGGTCTTTTTTTCATGCAGGGTCTCGGTCTGATAAGGCTGCGTCCCAAGGCAGGTTCCTGGGGCAAAAACGCAACAGGGGGGTTGATATTCGGGATGGGTTTTGCTCTTTTGGGCTACTGCCCCGGCACAATCGCCGGCGCCATGGGGAACGGCTATATGGATGCCATAGTTGCAGGGTTGCCGGGAATAATAACCGGTTCATGGCTTTTTGCCGCTGTTTATCCCTTCCTGAAGGATGGAATTCTTAAAAAAGGGTATTTTGGAGATATTACAATTCCTCAGGTATTGAAGGTCAATAACCTGGCGGTTCTTATCCCCCTGACCCTTTTAATTATTGCACTGTTTTATATGATGGAGCGGGCAGGATTGTAAAATAAGCCCGATTATTTCCGTATAAAGGGTTATATCAATTTAAAGCCTTCATAATAAGCCCGGATTTTGCAGCAGCCTTCTATTGCTAAACCCGGGTTTAAATCTGCTTTTAAAATAAAAAATCCCCGGCAACAGCCTGACCTGTTCCGGGGGATTTAATGCAGATGTTATTTATTCGTACTTCCCGGAATTTCCAGCTGTATAATGGAAAACCGGTTTTTTTACATTCCTGACCATAAGAGGACCATGCTTCACTCCAGCAGGTATAACAGCGCAAAAGCTTTTATTCATTTTATACGGTTTCCCTTGCACCCATAATTCCACTTCAGCGTGTAGCTTATGTATATCGTTCAGATCCGAGCCGAAAAAGCCTATTACCTGCTCAAAGGGGTGTACATGTTCATCAATAAAGTTAAGACCCTCTTTAACTCCCGTTCCGGATTCCGGAAATATCCAGCAGGTTTCACAATTAATTTTGGATGCTGGCAGGATATCACTGTTAAGTTGTGTTATAGGGGATATCAGACCTTTGCGAATTTTTTTTCTGTAGGAAGGAAGCCTCAAACTGCTGGACCTGTCGCCGCTTATCAGATTTTTGGAAAGTCCGGTCTGTCCCGCGTATTCTCCACCCCGGTTTATGAGTACTTTATGGTAGTATGAATCGGTAAAACCCATACTGAAATGAAAAAAGGGCTTGTCCATTCTATTGAAGTTTACCGGACAGTGCCTCATTCCTGCAGGGATATAGAGTATGCAGCTTCTGGTAATTCTGATACATTCTTCTTCAAGAAAAAAATCAACCTCCCCGCAGAGATTATCCGGGTCATTCAGATCTGTGCCGAAGAAGGTAAACAGCTCATCGAACGGATGTGAATGAGGCTTGGGGCCAGGCATTTCCTCATCATTGATGGTCTTACCCTGTTTGACTAACCTGGCCATCATTTCTTGGCTCTTTTTAACATATTCCGGGTCCATCATATCATCTGGCATAAGCCATACAACCTCGGAATATAAGTCTCCCGTCCCGATTTTTTCATCTATATATAACACATGCTCAAGTTTACGATTTTTCCCCGGGATATAATCCTCCAGGGTTGCTCCGCCCCCCCATGCCAGTTTGACATTCTTCTGCATTTCGCTGATGATGTAATTCTTTTTAAATTCGGTCATATTATTTTCCCTGTGTTATTAACTTCTGTTTAATTAACGATATGAAACCTTTGTATACTAATTTAGTATAGAATCTCTATAATATATATTTTTTCAATAAGCAATTATATTTTTTGCGTATAAGAGTATAAATATCAGTTAGTCAGACCTGATGAAGAAGGGATATATATGATATTTAAAAGCGGCTATCATATTCAGCCGCATCTAAATATCCATTGACACTTTATATTCTGCTAAGATATTCTCTCATTTTTAAGTGGTAATATGTGGTTTTTCCTGTTTCAAAACATCTTAATAAGGAGGAAATATGGATCTTCTTAATATGCTTTTAAATGCAGGCGATGGTGGGGCTGTTAAACAAATGGCCAGAAATTTTGGACTGGATGAGAATCAGGCTTCATCAGCCATATCAAATCTTCTGCCAGCGCTTGGGCAGGGACTGGCGCGTAATGCCTCAAAACCAAACGGACTTGACAGTATTATGAAAGCCCTCGCATCGGGTAAACACTCTCAATATATAGATAACCTTGATTCCCTGAGTAACGAGGATACCATCCGGGACGGTAACAGTATTCTGGGGCATATACTGGGCAGTAAGGATGTCAGCAGGCAGATCGCCGGAACCGCTTCGGCAAAAACCGGGATCGGGCAGGATATCCTGAAAAAAATGCTGCCGGTCGTTGCGGCCATGGCCATGGGAGCATTGAGTAAACAGAGTTCCGGTTCTGCAATAAATTCACTCGGCTCAGGCGGTCAATCACAGGATGGATTGATGGGCATGCTGGGGCAGTTTCTTGACAGAAATAACGACGGATCAATGCTTGATGATGTCCTGGGTATGGCATCCAAATTATTTAAAAAATAACAATGGAAATATGGCACAATCCGGCATCCGGTCTCAAGGTACCGGATAAAGGTAAAATTATTTGAAAGGAGATCAGCTATGGGATTGATAGATTTTGTAAAAAACGCAGGAGCCAAGGTTATGGGTGTTGAAACCAAAGCAGCATTGCAGGATCGGGAAAAAACAGCAGAAAATGCCCTGGCAAAAGCACTGGAAAGGCATGTCCAAAAGATAGGCGTACCGGTTGAAAATCTCCGAATTGAATTTGTTAACGAGGTCGCTACAGTCTATGGAACCGCAACCAGCCAGCCGGACAGGGAAAAGATCGTACTTGCAGTCGGCAATGTAAACGGGGTTTCAAAGGTGGATGACCGAATTCAGGTTGATACAAGCAAAGCTGCACCTGAGGTGAAGCCGGAACCGGAGCCTGCCGCCAGGTACTACACAGTAGTTAAGGGTGATACTCTGTCAAAAATTGCAAAAGAATTTTATGGAAACCCAATGAAATACACTGTAATTTTTGAGGCTAACAAACCGATGCTTACAAACCCTGACATGATCTATCCTGGCCAGGTTCTCCGCATTCCTGTTCAATAGGCGGGAAGAGCGGGGTCGGCTATGTTTTTAAGCTTAACCTGGTTGATGTCAGCATAAAAAAATCAGACATGAAAAAATTACCTGATTATTTAATTAATCAGTAAGCAAAAAAATCCAAAGGCGGTTAGAGGTTACGATCTTTGACCGCCTTGGTATTTATTGGATGATACAGGCAGGAAAGAACGCACCGGATTTCATTACCAGGCATACCGCAGGGGTAAATTCTCCAGTGCTCAATTATCAGAGCTTCTGGGCGAATGGGTTGTCCTCTGCGTTTATCCGGGGGACTTCAAATTGCTAATATTAAATTATCGAAGAAAAATCATGCTTTAAGTTGTTAACAGTAGTCATCATAGGCTCTTTATTCCAGCATTGCCCTGTGTTGTTTTACCATCTCTGCCTTATTAATTACACATACGGATCACGTCAAATTAGTCTATAAATATAGATGTAGCAATGTAATTTCATGTTGACATAAAACTCCTGACTTAATATAGTCCGTTACTCAAAAAGGGGATTCTTATCAACTCAACTAAACTCAACGAATTCCCAAAATTTATACATTTTTTGCTGAGATAAATCAAAGGAGCATTACCAGAAGAAAAGCGTTATTCCTAATACTGTCCGGACAGGATGCTTCACTCCATACCGGGATTCAAGGGGAGGATTTTTGATGGATGTAAAGTTGGATAGCCTTATAGAAAAGATCAGGAAAGACGGGGTAGAAGAGGCAAAAAACACCGCTGAACAGATTGTTAAAGAGGCAAATCAAAAGGCAGCCAGGATTATTGAGGATGCCAATAAAGAGGCCCAGAGGGTTGTTAATGAAGGAAAGGGCAAGGTAGATCAGTTACGCGCAACTGCTGAGGCGGATCTAACACAATCTGTGCGTAATGCTGAATTGCTCCTTAAGGAAAAGTTCAACAGGCTGTTTGATGCGGTTTTTAAACGTGAGGTGGGTGAAAGGCTTACAGCTGACTTCATGAAGGAGATAATTCTTAAGATTGTTGAAGCCTGGGCCAAAGATGAAGAGAAAGATATCATCTTAAGCGAAGAGAATAAGAAAAACCTGGAAGCTGTTTTATTCAGTGGCATCAAAACAGATCTAAAGAAGGGCATCACACTGAAGGTCGGCGCTGATGTTGCAAGCGGTTTCCGCATTGGTTTAAAAGGGTCGGATGTGTATTATGATTTTTCCGATGCAGCAATAGCTGATCTATTAAAGTCTCTCATCAATCCAAATTTAAAAGCAATACTGGATAAATAAGGATGGACAAGCATTATTATTTCATTGCGCAACTTCCTACCTTGTTTTTCGGGAAAGAACCAGGGCTAACCATTGACCGCTTTCTATTTGAAGCGGAAAAATGGCTGGGTGCAGGTGATTATAAAACCCTGCGTTCGATTGACATCTCGTCAGTGACCATAAAAAAAGGTGATCCTTCTGATTTAAAGACATATAAAAAATTTGAATATGCCCTGCGAAAGGATATCGCAGCCTTTCGTGAGGCGCAGCGTAAGGAGACAGATTTTAAACCTTCAAGTTTCCCGTTGTCTGCAATAAAAGAAGGAAATCCCCTGGACATTGAAACAAGATTCATGGAGTTCCGTTGGCAGTTTTTAGATGAAATGGAACGCGAGCACCATTTCGATTTTACAAAACTAATTATTTATTTCCTGAAGTTACTCCTGTTACAAAGGTATTTTACTTTTGATAAAGACAAGGGCCTTAAAAAATTCCAAATGTTATATCACGAGGTAACAGCATGAATCCCAATACCGGAAAAATTATTGGTGTTAGCGGCAATATGGTAACCGCATCTGTTGATGGAAATATCATGCAGAATGAGGTTGCCTATATCATAAAAGGCGAAGAACGATTAAAGGCGGAGATCGTGCGCATTGGTGATGGTGTTGCTTATTTACAGGTTTTCGAAAGCACAAAAGGACTCACTATTGGTGATGATATTGAATTCAGCGGCCAGCTGCTGTCAGTTCAATTAGGACCAGGCCTGCTAACACAGATTTACGATGGTCTGCAGAATCCGCTTCCCGAGCTTGCCAAAAAGTATGGTTTTTTCCTGCCGCGCGGCGTTGAATTTAAACCCCTGGACGAGAAAAAAACATGGCGGTTTACTCCGACTGCAAAACCAGGAGATGTTGTCATTGCAGGGCAGGAGATAGGTTTTGTGCCGGAAGGGATTTTCAATCATAAGATCATGGTACCCTTCACATTCCAGGGTGAGTATGTTATCGAAGAGATAGCCAAAGCCGGTGATTATACAATTGTCGAAAACATTGCCCTGGTAAAGGATGAAAAGGGAAAATCATACAACATCACCATGAGCTTCAGGTGGCCGGTAAAAATAGCTATTGAAGCCTATAAAGAGAAAATAGTTCCTATTGATCCGTTGGTCACTCAGGCGCGTATTATCGATACATTTTTCCCGGTTGCAAAAGGCGGTACATTCTGTATTCCAGGCCCATTTGGTGCGGGTAAAACGGTTCTACAACATGTATTAAGCCGTTACGCCCAGGTGGATATCGTTATTGTGGCTGCATGCGGTGAGCGCGCCGGTGAAGTAGTTGAACTGCTGCGCGAATTCCCTGAACTGGAAGATCCGCGCACAGGCAAGACATTGATGGATAGAACAATTATTATCTGTAACACCAGTTCAATGCCTGTTGCTGCCCGTGAGGCATCTGTTTATACAGCCGTAACGCTCGGTGAATACTATCGTCAGATGGGACTCGACGTGCTTTTAATGGCAGATTCCACATCCCGCTGGGCACAGGCAATGAGAGAGTTATCAGGGCGGCTCGAAGAGATCCCCGGTGAAGAGGCCTTCCCGGCATATCTTGAGTCCAGGATAGCAGAGTTCTATGAACGCTCTGGTCTCGTAGAACTTTACAATGGCAAGGTCGCCAGTCTTACAATAGGAGGTACAGTAAGCCCTGCGGGTGGTAACTTTGAAGAACCTGTTACACAGGCAACCCTTAAGGTTGTAGGCGCATTCTTAGGGTTATCGCGTGATCGCGCAAATGCCCGTCGATTCCCTTCCATCCATCCGCTTGACAGCTGGTCAAAATATAAAAGCTTTATTGATCCCAAAGAAATCGCCGCTTCCCGTGACATGCTTCAGAGGGGAAATGATGTGGGCCAGATGATGATGGTGGTTGGCGAAGAGGGCACATCAAATGATGATTTCCAGCTTTATCTGAAAGGTGAATTTCTTGACAGTGTTTACCTCCAGCAGAATTCCTTTGATAAAGTAGATGCCGGTACAAGCAAAGAGCGGCAGCAATATGTGTTTAAAATGGTAAACCGGGTTTTGAAAACAGAATTTCAATTGGATGATAAAGAAAAAGCGCGCGGTTTTTTCAACCGTCTACGCCAGCTGTTCATAGATTGGAACTACATTGCTATGGATTCCGCTGAATTTAAGGCACAGGAAAAAGCAATCGACACATTAATAAAGGAGAATTCCGGAAATGAGAAAAGTCTATAATAAGATTCTCAGCATTAGCGGAAATGTTATCACCGTTAAGGCTTCAGATGTAGGCTATGAGGAACTCGCTGAAATCACCACCCAGCGCGGAAAGTCTTTGGCGCAGGTGATCAAACTGGACGGTGACCTTGTCTCTTTACAGGTATTTGCAGGAAGCCGCGGTGTTTCTATCAACGATGAGATCAGGTTTCTTGGTCATCCCATGCAGGTAACCTTTACTGACAATATGATAGGTCGTATCTTTGACGGAGCAGGTAACCCCCGCGATAAAGGGCCACAGCTTACAG
>CAZSZQ010000122.1:0-10500 GCA_964610475.1 uncultured Desulfatiglans sp. | reverse complement strand
TCGGATGTGGTTGTTGTGGATGACCTTGTTTACAGCAAGGTAAGCCAGAACCCCGCAAGGTGGGTGCTTGCAGTGCCCAATGATTCTGATATAAAGGAGCTTAAGGATCTTCAGGGCAAAAAGATCGCTACCGAACTGGTGAATTTTACAAAAAAATTCTTCAAAGCCAGAGACATAGAGGTACATGTGGAGTTTTCATGGGGCGCCACAGAGGCAAAGGTGGCATCAGGCCTGGCGGATGCTATTGTGGAGGTGACAGAAACAGGAAGCACCATCAAGGCCCACGGCCTTAAAATAATTTATGAACTGCTGCAGTCAAACACACAGCTTATTGCGAATAAGGAGTCCTACAGGGATGAATGGAAGAAGGAAAAGATCGGTCAGATAATACTCCTTCTTAAAGGGGCCTTAAGAGCAGAAAAAATGGTGGGGCTCAAGATGAATGTGCCGGAAGAAAAGCTTGATACTGTGATAAATATCCTGCCAAGCCTGAATGCTCCAACCATAGCGCACCTGTATAAATCCACATGGACTTCTGTAGAAACCGTTGTGGATTCAAAGGTAGTGCGTGAGCTTATCCCAAGGCTTATCAAGGCCGGGGCAGAGGGAATTATTGAATACCCCCTGAACAAAGTAATATAGCAGATAAGACAGGCTTTCCATGACTCCGGTAACAAATCGTTCCAAAGATATCACTCCATTTATTGTAATGGATGTGCTTGAGCGCGCCCATGAACTTATACGGGAAGGTAAAGAGATAATACACCTTGAGGTTGGGGAGCCCGATTTCCCCACGCCTCTGCCCATATCCGAAGCAGCTATAGATGCAATAAAAAAAGAAGAGACCCACTACACCCACAGCCTTGGTCTCCTTGAGTTACGGGAGGCCATCTGTGAACATTATTTTAAAAAATATGGTGTAAGAATAGATCCGGGAAGAGTAATAGTAACATCCGGGACCTCCCCCGCCCTTTTCATGATCTACTCCGCGCTGCTTGAAGCAGGGGATGAGATAATCATCTCAAACCCCCATTACCCATGTTACCCAAACTTTGCCATCTTCCTTAAGGCAGTTCCGAGTTTTGTGGATGTTTATGAAGAGGACGGGTTTCAATACAGGCCATCTGAGATAAGAAAAAAAATCACACCTAGAACAGGGGCCATTTTGATAAACAGCCCATCAAACCCGACCGGAAATCTGCTCTCGCCAAAAAGAATGGCCGAGATTTCAGGGCTGGGCCCATATATAATCTCTGATGAGATTTATCACGGGCTCGTATATGGTGAAAAGGAACACACCATTTTGGAGTATACAGAGAGGGCCTTTGTGGTAAACGGATTTTCAAAGCTCCACGCCATGACCGGCTGGAGACTCGGATATGCCATATTGCCCTCAGAATTTGTGAGACCGATCCAGAAAATCCAGCAGAATTTTTATATATCCGCAAGCTCTATAGCGCAGTGGGCGGGCATTGCAGCCTTAACAAAGGCAGATACAGAGATAGAAAAGATGAAGTCTCTCTATAATGAGCGGCGGCTTTACATGATAGGGAGGCTCAAAAAGATGGGCTTCAAACTCCCTGTCGAGCCAAAGGGCGCATTCTATGTTTTTGTAAACGCAAGGCATATATCGGCTAACTCCTACGAACTCGCCTTTGATATACTTGAAAAGGCAGGTGTGGGGATCACACCCGGTATCGATTTTGGCTCTAATGGTGAGGGCTATCTGCGGTTTTCCTATGCCAATTCTATAGAAAACATAGCCAAAGGCCTGGACAGGCTTGAGAAATACCTTAAGGAACGATAGATGGATGTATCATTTATAAAGAGCGCCTTTGAAGCAGGCCACTACCCTCCCCCTGACAGGCCGGAGGTTGCGTTTGCCGGAAAATCAAACGTTGGTAAATCCTCACTTATCAACGTCCTTGTAAACAGGAATAAACTTGCAAGAACAAGCTCCACCCCCGGAAGAACGCAGTCCCTGAATTTCTTTAATATCGGTAATAACCTCTGTTTTGTGGACCTGCCCGGATACGGGTTTGCAAAGGCGCCCTATAATATAAAGGCCTCATGGGGGAAAATGGTTGAAACATACCTTAAGACCCGTGAAAATCTGAAGGCAGTTATTGTGATCATGGATATAAGACGCGATATATCAGATGATGACATAAACCTGATACAGTGGCTCATGGAATATAAAAAAGGATTTATCCCGGTATTTACCAAGGCGGATAAACTGAACCGCAGGGAAAGGGAATCAAGGTTAAAGGAACTGGGCGCTGCGTTCAGCGGGATATCAGTTGAAAAGCCCATACTGTTTTCTGCTCAGACACGGGAGGGCAGGGACGAGATATGGAAGAGGATAAAAGAGATTACTGGTCTTTCTGCCACATAAGTTTATTAAAGATAATAAAAATTTCTCCAATATTCTAACAAGTTAAGCCATAGAACCATGAACTTCTTTCTCAAACCTGAAATTGATAATTATCTGCAATTAAGTAACATCATTGAAAAATAATCATCAGGAATTATATTATTCCAGACATATGGGTTTGCAGGACGAGTTCTTGCAGATTATGGGAGGCAGTATATTATGTACTGGAATGAAATTATAAGGACAGTGCAATCGGCAAGACATACATTCTTTTCTGCAATAATGAAAAGATGGAATGCCCTGCCAGTTATTTTACTATTATTTCTTATTTCGGGCTGTGCCTCTATCCCCTTACCAAAAACAGAGGCAATTCATATTGACAGGTTTGAGGCCTATGAAACGGCTGATGGCGTAAAAATATTTCCCGCATCCATTGATGAAACCATACCTGATGTGGATATCCTGGCGATCAATGGTGAGATAATATCACTGTTGGAAGATAGAATTTTAAAAATTAAAGACCCGCAAAAGCGCCTTATTAAACTCACAGACATACTTACAGAGAAGATCAAATATGATACCATGTCTGACAGTTACGGCATAAAAACAGCCCAGGAGACATTTGATACCGGCACTGGAAATTGTCTCTCCTTCAGCAATCTGTTTATAGCTATGTCAAGATACGCCGGGTTTAAATCCACATTTGCAGAGATACCCACCCTTCCCAACTGGATAAGAGATGGTGAGGTCCTGTTTTTTACCAGACATATCGGGGTTTCTGCGGATATCTTTGTTCCCAGTACCCAGATAATTCAAATCAGATTATTGGATGATGCCTCCAGGGTAATTACAATAGATAACTATCTCAGATACTATTTATACCCTCAGGAACTTGTCAGCAATGAATCAAAAATTTCTGCATTTAATTTACAGACAATCCCGGATAATCGCGCATTTGCACAGTATTACAATAATATTGGGAGTAAGTATATCGCAGAGGGAAATTACCCGGACGCATTTCGTTATTTTGTAAAGGCCATAAAAACCGATCCGAAGCTTTCGTTTCCATGGTCAAATCTGGGGGTGATCTATAAGAAGAATGGGCAATTTGATGCTGCAGAAGCGGCCTATTACCAGGGAATTTCTGTTGTCCGAGGTTCACAGGATACAAGCATTATTACCATCATGAACAACCTTGCGTATCTTTATAACGCTACCGGCAACAAAGAAAAGGGCCTGTTATATAAAAAGAAGGTAGTGGCGTTCAGAGAAAAGAATCCATATTTCCAGTATGCCGCAGGTAAAACCGCCTATTATGATTCCCTTTATGAAAATGCTGTCGATTATTTTAAAAAGACCATACGGCTTAAGAATGACGAACATCTATTCCATTATGGACTTGCCCTCGCATACATGAAAACAGGAGATATCAGAAAGGCCGAACTATCTATTGAACGGGCAATAAAATATGCCCAGGACATGAATAAAAGGATATATTATGAAAATGTTCTTAATAGGCTTAAAGATGAAGCAGTCTTTTGATGGTGCTATCCTTTTCATAACTGAAACTTATCGGCAATCCACAAAATTATAGCAATCTTGACAATGGCCGATGGCGACAATATTATGTGAACTCAATATCGGTATCGCCTGCCTATAATTTAAGAAAAGATCTCTAGGGTTTAGGAATGAATTTTTCAAATCTCATAACTGTTAAGTGGCTGTCTATTTTTATCACAGTATTATCCTTTTCAGGCTCGCTCCAGGCCGAGGATGGGTATCGCTTGTGGCTCAGGTATAATAAGGTTACTGATCCGGAGCTCTTATCCTCCTACAAAAAACATGCAACAGAGATTGTTATCCAGGAGTCCTGTGAAATATCAAAGGCTGTTCTGGAGGAACTGAAAACAGGCATTAGGGGTCTCCTCAATAGGGAGATCCCGGAGTCAAAGGATGTTTCCCGGAACGGGGCAATAATAGCCGGCACACCCAATGATTCATCGATAATCAAAGAACTTATAAAGCTACAGGAGCTTGAATCTCTTGGTGACGAAGGTTACATTATCCGTTCCATTTTTTACCAGAACCATCCTGTTACCATTATTGCAGCCAATAGGCCGCAGGGAGTTTTATACGGTGCATTCCATTTCTTACGGCTTATACAGACGCATCAGCCGGTTGATAGATTAGCCATCAAAATGAAACCCCGGATAAAAAAGCGGCTTCTCAACCACTGGGACAACCTTAATGGCGTTATCGAACGCGGCTATGCAGGAAGATCCATCTGGAATTGGGAGGAGCTTCCTGAAAAGGTTGACTCAAGATATAAAGATTATGCGCGCGCCAACGCGTCCATAGGCATCAATGGTACAGCCATTAATAATGTAAACAGCCAGGCAGAGATCCTGACCGAAAACTATATAAGAAAGGCGGCAGTCATTGCGAATGTCTTAAGGCCATACGCTATACAGGTCTATTTCAGTATAAAATTTACATCGCCAATGGAGATAGGCGGGCTTTCAACCGCTGATCCCCTTGCCCCGGATGTGCAGATGTGGTGGAAGAAAAAGGCACAAGAGATTTATAAAAGTATCCCTGACTTTGGTGGTTTTCTTATAAAAGCCTATTCTGAGGGTCAGCCTGGCCCCCAGAAATATGGCCGCACCCATGCAGACGGGGCAAACATGCTTGCTGATGCACTGGCCCCATATCACGGCATTGTTATGTGGCGCTCATTTGTATATGATCTCTCCATTGACCCTGACCGCACAAAATGCGGATACCTGGAGTTTGTGCCACTGGACGGCAAATTCAAGGAGAATGTCCTTGTCCAGACCAAGAACGGCCCCGTGGACTTCCAGCCAAGAGAGCCATTCAATCCCCTGTTCGGGGCCATGCCCAAAACACCTATAATGATGGAGCTCCAGATAACACAGGAGTATACGGGCCAGGCAAAACACCTTGTTTATCTGGCGCCCCAGTGGAAGGAGGTGCTTGATTCAGACACCTATGCAAAGGGGAAAGATACAACGGTAGCGAAGATTATAGATGGCTCAGCCGAACGTCACACCCTTTCAGGTATTGCGGGTGTCTCTGGTATCGGAACAGACAGAAACTGGTCAGGACATCATTTCTCACAGGCAAACTGGTATGCATTTGGAAGGCTTGCATGGGACCCTTCATTAAAAACAGAAGAGATAGCTGATGAATGGATAAGGATGACATGGTCAAATGACCCGGATACAGTAAATACCATAGCAAAGATCATGGCCAGTTCATGGGAGGCATGTATCGATTACATGACCCCCCTGGGGCTTCATCACCTTATGGCAGAAGGTCATCATTACGGACCAGGGCCGGATCATGTGAACCCCATCAGGGATGACTGGAGCTCCACCTATTACCACAAGGCGGACTGGTTCGGCATAGGGTTTGACAGGAGTTCAACAGGTACAAACGCAACAGGCCAGTACTCGGAACCGCTTCAAAAAATATGGGATTCGCCTGATACATGCCCTGAAAAATACCTACTATGGTTTCATCACCTGCCATGGACGTTTCCTATGTCCTCAGGACGAACACTCTGGGAAGAGATACAAATGCATTATAAAAAAGGTGTGGCTGGTGTTACTGCCATGCAAACGGTATGGGATTCTTTAGATGGGAAGATCGACCAGGAACGTTTTGATCATGTAAAGGAAAGGCTACAAATCCAACTTGAAAATGCAAAAGAATGGCGGGATGTGTGTGTTAAATACTTTGGCGGGTTTGTACAAAAATAACTGATATAAGAGGTTAGACAATGATTAATAAAACAGGCATACTTGTTCTCCTGGTTTCCTTCTATTTATTTTTTGCTGTAAACGATGCAGAGGCTGGATTCAAGAATTTTGTCAGGGCGGAAGGCGATAAACTTATAGATGGGAATAAGGAATACCGGTTTATATCCTTCAATATTCCAAACCTTCACATGATAGAAGACCAGATGCCCTTTGATGAGACCCAGGCCTGGCGCCTGCCTGATGCCTATGAGTTTAATGACGCCCTTGAAACAGTGGCCCAGATGGGCGGGCAGGCAGTAAGGATATACACCATTACAGTAAGGCGCCCGGATGACCTCCCCGGCACCCCCAAACATGTTATTGGACCGGGAGAGTTTAGTGAAGAGGCATTTAAGGCCCTGGATAACATGGTGGCAATCGCCTCAAAACATGGAATCAGGGTGATTATACCCCTTATAGATAACTGGTCCTGGATGGGTGGCAGGGCCGAGTATGCAGGTTTCAGGGGAAAGGAGAAGGATGATTTCTGGACCGATCCTGAACTCAGGGAAGATTTTAAAAAGACCATAAGCTATATAATCAACCGTACAAATTCTGTGACAGGCATAAAATATTGTGATGACAAGGCGCTTCTGGCATGGGAAACAGGAAATGAACTCACCAGCACCCCTGAATGGGTTTCAGATATTGCTGCCTATATCCGAAGCCTTGACAATAATCATCTCATAATAGATGGGATTCATTCAAATATACTGAGGGAATCATCACTTGATGACCCCAATATTGACCTTGTAACCACACACCATTATGAACAGGACCCGGGGCTTATGGCGAGAAATATCCGTTCAAACATGGATAGAGCAAAGGAGAAAAAACCATATTTTCTAGGTGAATTCGGGTTTATTGGCACAGCAGGACTTAAGACGGCAATAGATGCAATAATAGACTCGGGAGTCTCCGGAGGTCTTGCATGGAGCCTGCGTTTTCACAGCCGTGACGGAGGATTTTACTGGCATTCTGAGATGCAGGGTCTTGGTCTTTACAAGTCGTTCCACTGGCCCGGTTTTGACTCAGGCAGGGACTATGATGAAAAAAATGTCATGCGGCTCTTGAGGCAAAAGGCGTTTGAGATCAGGGGGAAAATATCACCTCCCATGCTTCCGCCAAAGACGCCTAATATGTTAAAGATCGATACCCCGGCCGCCATATGCTGGCAGGGGAGCACAGGGGCATCAGGATATGACATACAGAGGAGGGAGCTTCCAAAGGGTAGATGGACAACCATTGATACAGACATATCAGATGCAGAAGAGGCATACCGGCCGCTTTTTACAGACAGGGGAACCATTCCCGGCAAGAGCTATGAGTACAGGGTCAGGTCTTTAAATTCCTCAGGCAAGTCTAAATGGTCTGAACCGAAGGGGCCGGTAAATGGCATAGGCGATATAATTACTGACCCCATGAAGCGAACAGCAGATATTTTTTTAAGCGGAGGACCACTGGAATTTACTACAAAAAACGCAAGACAGGCAAAGGAGGATATCTATCGCCTTTCAGGGGAGAAGGATGCCTTTATTATATATCACCTCAATGATCCCTTTAATCAGTTCCAGATAGACTGCTTTTTTTCTGAGGAGATCAATGCCCCTTTAATAGAGGTAAGTAAAGACGGAATTAATTATAATGCGACAGCTGTTATGTCTGAAAACTATTTCATTGAGGAAAAGGCCTACGGTTACTTTAAGCAAATAAGATATAAATATCAGAAACATGGGCTTGATGCCCGGTATCTGAAGATTACCTGGAAAGCCCCAATGCAGATAGCTCATACAAATGTAGGCCCTTAATGAAAAAAATATCGGACAGGGAGGCCTCAGAAAATACGAGCCTTGAGGAGCTCAAAGCACATTTTACCACCGAACTTGAAAATGGTATCATGCCCTTCTGGTTAAAGTATGGTGCAGATCTTGAAAAAGGAGGTTTTCATGGGAGGGTTGATAATCAGGGCAATGCAATCCCTGATGCACCCAGATCCCTTATCCTTAATACAAGGATTCTGTGGTCATTTTCTGAGGTTTATGCTGCATTGGGAGACAGGGAATACCTTAAAATGGCAGACAGTGCCTGGGAATACCTGATGGAATATTTTTATGACAGGGAGTACGCCGGAGCATACTGGCTTGTTGATTCCCTGGGCGTTCCCCTTGATGACAAAAAAAAGGTTTATGGTCATGCCTTTTTAATTTATGCCCTGACCTCCTACTACAGGGTAACAGGTAAAAAGGCTGTTCTTGATAAAGCTATTGAGGTTTATAAAATTATAGAAAACAAGTTTTTTGACAGGGAGTATTACGGGTATTTTGAGGCGGCTTTAAGGGACTGGGGAAACGCAGATGATGTGCGGTTAAGCGACATTGATATGAATGAAAAGAAATCAATGAACGCTCATCTGCACATACTGGAAGCATACACAAATCTTCTGCGTGTGTGGAAAAATCCAGGGCTTATAAAAAAGCTTGAGAACCTGCTTAAGG
The DNA here is from genome assembly GCA_964610475.1 of uncultured Desulfatiglans sp. GTDB lineage: Bacteria > Desulfobacterota > DSM-4660 > Desulfatiglandales > HGW-15 > JAAZBV01. The sequence continues at coordinate 1,810 of CAZSZQ010000122.1, read as the reverse complement.
TTTTTAAGGATCATATCATAAACAGGGAGACCTGGCATTTTAACCTCTTTTTTGATGAGACCTGGCAGGTAAAAAGCCGGCACATCTCGCCCGGGCATGACATAGAGGGAAGCTGGCTTCTATGGGAATCCGCAGAACTATTAAATGACCCCGGCCTTATGGCTCAATTTCGCCGGATATCTATCCTTCAGGCAACCGCTGTGCTTGAACACAACCTGAACAGGGACGGAAGTCTCGTCTATGAACGGCATCCTGATGGCGCCATGAATATGGAAAAACACTGGTGGGTTCAGGCAGAGGCCATGATAGGATTTTTAAACGCCTATGAATTGAGCGGGGATGAAAAGTTCTATCAGGCCATGATAAGAGTGTGGAATTATATATGTGAAAACCTGATAGACAAAAAAAACGGCGAATGGTTTTACAAACGGCTGGGAGATGGAAAGTTGGATGAGAGGGAGTTCAAGATCTCCGAATGGAAAGGCCCCTATCATAACAGCCGGGCATGCATGGAGATGTTGAGAAGACTCAAACGGCTTGGTAATGGGGAAAGATAATGAAATCATATTTTGATGAAAGGTTGCGTCTGATTCAGAATTACCATGATAAGGTGCTTCAACAGAAAAATGAACCTTTGTTCAGTATGAATGGCATCTACCGGAGATACAGATATCCGGCAATAACTGCTGAACATATCCCAATTGAATGGCGTTTTGACCTTAATCCTTCCGATAATCCCAGGCTGCTGGAACGCATGGGAATAAACTCGGCATTTAATCCCGGCGCAATTTTTCTGAACGGGAAATATTGCCTTGTTTTAAGAGTTGAAGGCTGGGACAGAAAATCCTTTTTTGCAGTAGCAGAAAGTCCTGACGGTATAAATGATTTTCGCTTCCGGCCCGAACCGGTTTTGATGCCTGAAACCGATGAACCGGATGTTAATGTATATGATATGCGACTCACACAGCATGAGGATGGTTTTATATACGGGATATTCTGCACAGAGCGTAAAGACCCTGATGCACCTCTCCATGATCTTTCATCCGCTGTTGCCCAGGCAGGTATTGCAAGGACAAGAGACCTCTCAACCTGGGAAAGGCTTAGAGACCTTGAAACCTGCTCTTCCCAGCAGCGAAATGCAGTTCTTCACCCTGAATTTATTGATGATAAATATGCCTTTTATACAAGACCCCAGGATAGTTTTATAGAGGCAGGCTCAGGCAGCGGGATAGGGTGGGGTTTATCAGAATCAATTGAAAACGCAAGAATTCATGAAGAGATCATCATAGACGAACGGCTATATCATACAATAAAAGAAAGCAAGAATGGCCTTGGACCTCCACCCATAAAAACAGGCCACGGCTGGCTCCATATCGCCCACGGAGTTCGAGGAACTGCTGCCGGCCTTCGTTATGTACTCTACCTCTTTATGACAGAACTGAAAAGACCATGGGTGCGCACTTACTCCCCGGGAGGCTATCTGATTGCACCACAGGGAGAAGAACGTGTGGGTGATGTTAGTAACGTAGTATTCTGTAACGGCTGGATCAAAGACCCTGATGGAAGGATTTTGATATATTATGCATCATCCGATACACGCACTCACGTTGCAGAGACAGATGTGGATAAACTCGTGGATTATGCCTTGAACACGCCTCCGGACCCACTCACGAGCACCGGAAGTGTAAAACAGCGGTTAGGAATAATTTACAAAAATCCAAGGTAAAGATGTGGTATCTGGTTGGACTTTGGCCAGGCATTCTCGTGCCCCTGGTATGCTGCATCCATTATCAGTGACAAACCTTTTATT
>CAZSZQ010000121.1:0-10708 GCA_964610475.1 uncultured Desulfatiglans sp. | reverse complement strand
GATAAATCCAGGAAAAATAAGCTGGTGGCAATTAGCGGTCAACCGCCGGATCTTATAGGGAATTTAAAGGCATGTGCTTTTAAACCAAGATGCACATATTCACAGGAAGTCTGTGGACAGGACTTACCGGTTTTATTTGAAATAAGCCAGGGGCATTTTACAGCCTGTATTCTAAATAAAAATGGGAATCTAACATGCAAGAAAATCTAGTCCTTCAGTTGAATAACGTAACCAAATATTTCCCGCTTGGTTCAGGATTTTTTCATCAAAAAAATTTAGCTGAGATAAAGGCTGTCGATGGGGTTAGTCTAGAAATAAAAAAAGGAGAAACCCTGGGTTTGGTGGGAGAAAGCGGTTGCGGAAAGACAACCCTTGGCCGATGTGTCCTTCAGCTTTATCGCCCTACTTCAGGTGAGGTAATATATAAAGATCAGGACCTGTGTAAATTATCTGAAAATGAGTTGGGTCCGATACGCCGCAAGATCCAGGTAATTTTTCAGGACCCATATGATTCTCTGAACCCGCGTTTTACTGCTTCAGATATAATCGGTGAACCACTAATGATACAGGGTATCAAGGAGGGAAAGGGCTATCGGGACAGGATAATTGAAATGATGCAGACTGTTGGCCTTGCCCCTTATATGGCAGAACGTTACCCTCATGAATTTAGCGGTGGGCAGCGTCAGCGCCTGGGGATTGCCCGCGCCCTGATTCTTAATCCTGATTTTATTGTCTGTGATGAGCCCCTTTCAGCGCTGGATGTCTCCATCCAGGCTCAAATCGTAAATCTCTTGGAAGAGCTGCAATCAAAATTTAACATAGCGTATTTGTTTATTTCTCATGATCTTTCTGTAGTAAGACATATTAGTGATCGGGTGGCAGTCATGTATCTTGGTAAAATTATGGAGTTGGCGGATTGTGATGAACTATATCAAAACCCTCTCCATCCTTACACTCAGGCCCTGCTTTCTGCAGTACCTCAGCCTGACCCATTCATTGAGGAGAACCGATCTGTAATTATGTTGCAGGGGGAGGTGCCCAGCCTAATAAATCCTCCTGCAGGGTGTGTCTTTCATCCCCGTTGTCCTAAAGTCTTTAAAGATTGTAGAACAGTTACCCCTCAATTGAAATCGGTAGATAATGGCCATCAAGTGGCTTGTCTGCTATATCAACAATCCTGGCCTGATGGCATAAGGTATAATCAGGTAGAGTAGCGAGTTGGCGTAGTAGTTTATGGGATCGAAGGTAAATAGTAAAGGAGTCATAAAAGGTTTACCCATTATCAAGTCTGCTTTTGACCCTCAGATATATTTTCATATAAAGAATGCATCCGGATAAAAACTCAGATTAAGTACAGGGCTATTATATACTAATGTCCATCCAGGAATGGTTCCCTTCTGGATGGACATTAGATAGACTCACTTTATCTCAAACTCCTTGCTTACAAGAAGGGTGCCCGCGGTTGACTCAACATCCACCCGCCATTTACCGGTATGTGAGGGTAAAATGTTCTTTACCGACCATGTCCGATAGTCTCTCCCCTTTACAGGTAGCTCTATCTTTGCCATCACACGATCATTGTAGAGCCATACATGATATATTGTGCCTTCACCCTGATCACTCTTTATTCTGGTAAAACAGTAGAGTTTTTCCACACTGCCTTCAAATACGACATCAGCCCCTGCGGGTTCCTTGCTTTCAATCGATGTACAGATCTGGATATCCTCAACTGATATTCCGGCATTTTCCTGGGCAAATGCTACAGATAACAGGGCAAATAAAATAAATACGATGAATAATACTTTGGTTTTCATAATATATTCCCTCCTGACTGTTTTCATATGAACTTTCAGAATATTCTGCCTTTCCATTTAAAAAATTTTTTTATTATATAATTAAATTTAATTCTTGGCATATTACTATTGTATTTTTCAAGAGATTTCTTTTCTGTAGCAGCCTCTCTTTTTTCGGTCTCAATTAACAATCGTCCGACTCTCCATGATACATTACCATCCCTTCTATAATGCCTTCCTGTAGTTATGTAAAAATCCATCATAAACATTTTCCTGGAGTTCAAGCTCGTTTTCATATGGAAATGAATATATATAAAAAAAAGAATCAATGCCCTCTATTTTGACTACAGGGATTGGCTCATCTGAAATTATGGTATTTTCGCTGGCCAGAGAATATGTCGTGGTTAAAGTCACAACATCATTTGTATAAAAAATAACATCCCCATTACCCTGAAACACGATTCTGCGGGTTTCTCCGGTTGATTCCGGGGTCTCAGTTATTCCGCCAATCCCCCCTGATGTCTCATACCAGATCCAGGTACCTGCTATGCTGTCATCTATTTCTATCTGTACTGGTCCAGTCGACATATCCGGCCTTCCTCTCTTCCAGCTCCTGTTAACATAGACATTATAGATGCCCGCAGGCACCTGAACTCCTTCATTTGAAGTCTGATCCCATATTTCATTATATGTTTTTATCTCTCCAGGGGCAAAGACAAGCTCTGTCAGGGATGCAGTAAAAGCCTTGCCATTTGCCCAATTCCAGACCAGAACACCCTGAGAATTGTACACTTCAAGGTCATATTGCTGACCATCGGTAAACCGCACTCTTTGAATTTTTTCTGAAACGTTATGAAAAATAAAGTTTAATTTTACAGGGATGCCCTGAGGAGTAATTGTTATATTATCACCTTCTTCATTTAAAATATTTAAAGTCGTTTCAAAGTTATCCTCATTTATACCTTCATCATTGCAGCTACATAGTAAAAAGAGAGAAAGTATTAAAACCAAGAAGTTAAAATTTTTCATGATCTTTTTCCTCCGTTTTTATAAAAGGCCTATTATGGGGCAATAAAAAACCTCCAAGAATAATTAAATATCTTCAATATTTATATATTTCTAACTGAGTAGTAATTGAAATTTTTAAAAGAGTTTTATTAGGATTTTTTAAAAGTACCTTCTGCTACAAGCTTCTTTAAAAGATTATTTTTAAGAAGTTTAATGGCCTCTGCTTTATTGCCCTGATACTTATATGGATAAAAATCCCCAAACATACCTGTCATACCTATGATATGGTTATTTGATATTATCTGAATGTTTTCAAGTTTACTGATTCTACCTGTAAGTGAGAGTCGCATATAGCTGTTTGCATGTAAAAGTGCCGGACATGGGCTAGAAAGTCTGGTAAGATACATATCTCCACCGCGCATTATTAATAGGATCGTATACTGGTCAAGTGCTTTAATATTGTCTATACCATATACGGTAAGTTCCTTTACCGGGGGGCCAAGGTATTTTAGAGCAGTAGTCCCTGCTGGTGGTGGTAATTTTTGTACTTGTGTGTCTGTTAAAGGATTATCATCTTCATGTGAGATGTTATTGCTGTTATCAGTTTTATCTACCACTACACTCTCAGGTTGTTCAGGAAGTTGTTCTGGGGTTTGAATGGGCTCTTTAATGGCGAAATTTTCAGATGTTGAATTAGCCTTATTAACAGGGTCTGTTACAGGTTTTTCATAAGGCCTTTCTGTAATGTATTCGATTTTAGATAATATTACAGCCTTTTTAGGGGTGGTAACTGTCTCCATTGCCTTGTTATCTTTAGGGACGGTTAAGGGAGTTGTTACTGAAGAGGCTTTTATATACTCAATCTGTCCTGTCTGGACAGGTGTAGTTACCCTGTTAATGGTTTCAACAGGGGATATCGAATCCGTCATCTTTACCGGCCCCTTCACGCTGGTGGCGCCTGTGATAAATATAAACGACAAAAACACTATAAAAACCAAAACCGTAGTTACTATCTCTCGTGCAGGCATAGAAGCTGACGCGATCCTGTTTTCAAGTATGGAGCGGATACGGTCTGCTGTTTTTGATGCTGAAGATATGAAGGGTAAAGAGAAAGCCGGGTATCTGCCCTGGTTATTTTTCCAGATTTCATTAAGCAGAAAATCAGCATATGTGGCGCTTTTACGGGTAATATAGATTACATGGCTGTCACAGATATGTTCCATCTCTTCATGTATTTTTCTTTTTGCCCAGTGGATAACCGGGTGAAAAAAATATATTGCACCAATTAATGATTCTATAAAAAGCCACAGGTTGTGGCGCTGATCAATGTGCTTTAACTCATGAAGCAAGGTAAATCTTAATCCCTCGATGGATTTTTTCCTAATAAAGTGTCCGGGAATTACTATTACCGGTTTTAAGAAACCCATTGCCATTGGGGTGGATATCCCCTGCAACTCGTAAAGCATAGGCACATAGGTTAGCCCCGTATCAGAGGAACACTGACGAAGTAACCCTGTGATCCTCTGGTCTGTTACAGGGGTTGAAAGCCTGAGAAGCCTTTTTATGGTATATGCGGCTGCAATGAGACGTACAAAGAAGATGGAAAAAACCAGCACCCAAAGTATTGCGGCAACCTGTTTCCAATTTTTATAAAACATGGAAGCAGCATCAAGCAACCGCTCTCTTAAACTCCATGATGACAAATTTTCCTCTGTAGAGGTGATTTTGCCATTTGAGTGAGAGGCAATCAATAATATAGATGTTTCTGCTGAACCCGGGGTTTCACTGGATATTACTGACAAAGGTTTAAGATAACCAGCATGCATACGTATAGGAATCATGATCGATTCAGGTAAAAAGGAGCGCACAGGGTAGATAACAGGCAGAATAAAAACAAGAGCAAATACCCATATTTTTGTTTTGCCCTTTATCCTTAATAATTTAACAGCAAAAAAGCTCAACATCCCCAGCAAAAACAGCAGGGCTGAAGATACAAGCAGATATTCAATAACCTGTTCTGTAAGCCTTACCATCCCCATTTTCTTCTCCCTTTTCCTGAAGAGCGAGTATCTCATTTCTCAGTTTTTCAAACTCAGACTTGCTCAGTTTTTCAGAACCAAAGAGTGTGCTGGCCAGATGCAAAGGTGACCCGCCAAAGGCCTTGTTTAAAAGATTGTCCAATAATCGTTTCTGTGTATTCTGCTTAGAGGAGCTTGCTCTATACACATGGGCATGATTGGACTCATCACGGTTTACCAGTTTTTTCTGGGTCATGATCTGAAGCATCTTAAGCACTGTGGTATAACCAGAATTTCTTGTCTTGTTGAGTATATCCTGCACCTCCCTCACAGTGCATGGTCCTGCCTCCCACAACACATTCAGGATTGCCAATTCTGCTTCTGTCGGGATGGGTGTATCATCTTTAACCATATTTCCCCTCTGTTCATTTGGTTTTATGCCGGCCTGTTATCAAATGCCATTATAAAAACAAGATTTTTATCGGATTATTCTGATTTTCTGAGCCGCTCTTTGATCTCTTTTGCCTGTTTTCTGTCTTTAAGTTTATATATCTTTTGAATAACATAGGATTCAGAACCGCTTAAGTCAGCTACAATAATTTCGTCATAGCCCTTCTTTACCCAGTCAACAGTAAGAGTTACACCTATGTTCTCTGCAAAGGGCAGGCTCAATGCAGGCCGGTTAAGTATAATCAGATAGTAATCATTGATATTAGCCTTGATGATTAATGACTGATAATCTATAGACTCCCAACTGTCTATTCTGGAACCGGTAATGTCTGTTGCCTCTGTGAGTTCATTGTCAAGGTTGTATTTATCCGCCACTTTTAATGGCGCTGTTGCGCATGATGCTAAAAAAAGTAAAGCAATCAATATTCCTGTTAGTTTTGTTATCGCTTTCATATTATCATCTCCTTAAGCATCGAGGGTTAATAGTATTTTAAAAGTTTAACTACTTTGTACTTGTCTCTTTTTCCTTAGACGGTCTTTGATCTCCTTGACCTGATCGCTTCCCTTGAGCTTATAGATTTTGTTTATTATATAATTTGACTGTATTCCGGAAGAATCTTTTACATAAATCCTGTCAAAGCCGGGGCTAATGTTTAAGCTTGTACCAGATATCCCTATTGTAAAACCTGTAATCCAATCAATCATCGGGCGATCCAATACAAGCAAATAATAATCATGGATATTCGCCTTGAGGATAATCGATTGTTTATCAACATCTTCCCAGCCTGAAATTCTAAAGTTTGATATCTGATCAACCCTTTCAAGCTCTTTATCCAGATTGTATTTTTCAGGTATTTTAGCCTGCATGGTTGCACATGAAGTGACTATAAACGGTATAAAAATAAAACAGATCAGTTTTTTTATATTTTTCATTTTTCGTTCTCCTTATTATAACCGGTTAAAAATAGTTCCGTGCTTAAGAAGCGACGATGAATAACATATAATTCATAAAGAGATTATACGAATTATTTCGTATTTGTCAACGAAAAATTTCGTAGATCCAATATAAAACATTTCCTGCCCATCTATCCTTATGATTTAATTAGCTAAATTATACACTTAAAACAAGTGGTTAAAATAAAATGAAGATTTACTCTTTTAGAATTATCTTCCGTTCTGCAGTAATTGTTGTCTTTAATCCGTCTGAAGAACTTCCCCCAACCATAATCGTAAAATCACCAGGTTCAATAATCCTCTGCATATTATCGTCAAATAGTCCGAAATCATCCGGATTCAAGGTAAAGGTTATATTCTCTTTTTCACCGAATTTAATATGTATCCTTTTAAATGCCTTGAGGGATTTCAGGGGTACTGGAAAAGAGGCCTTGTTACCTTTTATATATACCTGAACAACTTCATCTCCATCTTTTTGTGACTGGTTCGTTACATCAACTGAAAGAGTTATTTTATTTCCTTCCTCAATTTTTCCTGGTGTCACCATTAAGTTACTGTATACAAAATTGGAATAGCTTAATCCATGCCCAAAGGGGTAAAGCACATCTCCATCAAAGTACCTGTAGGTACGGCCTGCCATTGCGTAATCCTCATATGGGGGCAGCTGCTCCTCTGATTTGTAAAATGTAACAGGAAGGCGGCCTGAGGGATTTGCGTTACCGAATATGATATCAGCTATTGCCTCTCCGCCAGCTTCTCCGGGATACCATGCCTGTATTATGGCAGGGACATTTTCATGCTCCCAAACAAAGGACATGGCGCTCCCGCTCATATTCACAAACACAAGGGGTTTACCCAGCTTCATGAGGGCTTTCAGCATCTCTGTCTGGGCATCGGGGAGTGATATCTTTGTCCTGTCCCCTCGATAAAAACCCTCAAACTTTATATCCTCTCCCATCTCTTCCCCTTCAAGACGCGGGGTTATTCCACCCACAAAGATTATGGCGTCAGCATCGGAGGCAATTTTAATGGCCTCTTCAAAGAGGTCATAACCCGGTTCATGCCATCCGAACATCACCTGTGCATTGTTGCTCCCTTCATAATATTCAAGCTTAAAGGGATATAGTTTACCCGCTGTAAGCTCCACCTCGCAGGCAGTTGTCTTCTTGCCCCTGCTTACCCATGAGTCGATAACAGGTTTGTCTTCAAGATAGAGCCTGAAACCCTCATCACCGGTTATACCCAGGAAATATTTCCCGGTTTTATCGGGCCTTAACTCCCCTTCAAATCGGATGGAGAAATTATCTGCTGGCAAATCCTCGATGGGTGCGCCATAGGAGTATTCCCTGTTTATATCCTGCTCTGTTGCAACCATGAAGGGTTCACCTTTAAGCTCAGCATTTGCATAATATGAGGTTTTTATCCCTTTCTCACCATTCACTGAAAAGACCTCTTTTGGTACAGACTTAAGCCGGTATTTTTCTCCAAGGCAGTTTACACCAAGTGCATAAGTAACTGCGGCTGATTCAGGGAGAACCTTTTTCACGCCTGTAAGGACAGTGGAATATTTTATTGGCGTCCCATTGTAATTGCCCAGCAGCACCTCGTAGTCGTCTGCATTAGGGCCAATAACTGCAACCTTTTTCAACTCTTTTGATAAAGGCAGTATGGAGTTCGCATTTTTTAACAGCACAGTGGACTGCCTTGCTGTCTTAAGAGCAAGAGCGCTGTGTTCAGGGGCATTGTTCTTTTTATAGGATATCTTGGCATAGGGCACCATTTCAGGCGGGTCAAACATCCCAAGTTTAAAACGTGTATTTAATAAGCGTCTTAAGGCTGTATTAATCTCTTCTTCTGATACAAGCCCCTGCTTTACAGCATCCTTTAAAGCAGGTTCACCCCATCCGCACCTGACATCTGTGCCGCTTTTAATAGCTATGGCCGCTGCCTCAGGGGCAGATTTAACAATCTTGTGATTCATAAATATATCTTCTATGGCGCCGCAGTCTGAAACGATGTGCCCTTCAAACCCCCACCTATTCCTGAGGATATCATGGAGCAGCGTGTCGCTACCACAGCAGGCATACCCGTCGTATCTGTTATAGGCGCACATTACCGCCTCAACATCCGCCTCGGTCACAAGGGCCTTAAAAGCAGGAAGATAGGTTTCCCATAGATCCCTTTCACTTACTGTTATATCAAATTCGTGCCTGAGATGCTCAGGCCCGCTGTGCACAGCATAATGTTTTGCACAGGCAGCAGCCTTCATGTATCTGGGATCATCACCCTGCAATCCCTTTACAAATGCAACACCGATACGGGAGGTAAGATACGGGTCTTCCCCGTATGTCTCCTGGCCCCTGCCCCACCTGGGGTCACGGAATATGTTGATATTGGGAGACCAGAATGTAAGCCCCTTGTACCGGCCATAATCACCATTTCTAAAGGCCTCGTGGTGTTTTGCCCTGGCCTCTGTGGATATCACATCGCTGATCTCATGTATAAGGTCTGTATTCCATGTTGCAGCAAGGCCTATGGCCTGTGGAAAAACAGTTGCATTCCCTGCCCTCGCCACGCCGTGCAGCGCCTCATTCCACCACTCATATGCAGGTATGCCAAGCCTTTCAACAGCAGGGGATGTATTTGTAAGCTGCGAAATCTTTTCATCAAGGGTCATCCTGCCCATGAGGTCATTGATCCTGGTTTGGACCGGGAGGCCGGGATTCTGAAATGAAAATTCATATGTCTTTTGTTCGCTTATCTCTTTCTTCTCGGTGCATGAAAATACAGAAAATAAAACCATAAAAATTAATAGTAACCTGGAAATATATGCCTTCATAGAAAACCCTCTTTTCTTAATATACATTTACATAAACACAATAAAAATATTTTCACAACGAAGATCACAGTGCACACGGAGTAAAAGCTTAAAAGATAAAATCTCCGTTTCCTTGTTTGGTTTTTACCATGCAAATATCAATTTTTTTCTTGTGCCCGCTACAATTTGCCTATGGAGTATAATGCTTTAGGAAAAATAGCTCATTCTGATCACATAAATTACCAATAAACGCATAAAAATGAAATATCAATCCTGAAGCATTCAAGCAAAAAGATTTATAGCCCCATAATCATATAATCATTGCCTTAGTTGATCTTTTCTGTGTTTACATAGCTTGACAAACAAAACATGCAAACATATCATCACATCAAGGTTGAACCAAACTGGCAAAACTGGCATAAATCTTAAACCCAAATTAAAATTATCATTTAAGGAGGAAAGAGCATGAGAACAAAATTGATTGTTATTGCGTCTGCATTATTGTTACTGCTGTCCGGCGCCGTTATGGCAGCCGATGTTACAGGAACATGGATAGCAGAGATGTCAGCACCGGCTGGCGGACCTGGAGGCGGAGACGGTGGCGGTATGGGCGGTGGGCCACAGGGGCCAATGAAGTGGACATTTAATCTTAAGGCAGATGGCGCAAACCTTACCGGGACCATGGTCGGCCCCATGGGAAGGGAAAACCCGATCTCTGAAGGCAAGATAGATGGCGACAAGGTTTCCTTTGTAGTGAAGGCACAGGGGATGCAGGGAAATGAGATGAAGATTACCTACAGCGGAACATTAGCCGGTGACGAGCTTACGCTTACCATGGCAATGGAAGGCGGCATGGGCGGCGGCCCTGGTGGTGGCGGTATGCAGATGCCTCCGCTGGTTGCAAAACGGCAGAAATAGTTATCTATTCAAGAGGGCGAACAGATTGTTCGTCCTCTTGTTATTTTAAAGCCATTCACGAATTCTTTTCTGTCAATTCTTGAATTACCATGGGGTAATTGAAAAAATAGAATCCATTATGTTTCCGGTAATTGATATCGTCGGTAAAAGGTTTTAATATGCAGTCAGATACAGAGTAAATATCCTGCACATCAGCCGTTTTTAACCAGTCAGGTTTTGTTGCGACTATTTTTGCCATGTATCCTGCAGGTATCATGTTTTCTCTCTTTTCTATCATAGAGACGGTTTTAAAATCTGTCTCCTTGTTCCCATGGTCCCCGTGGGAATATATACCCTAACGCTCCGCGTCCCATTCCCTCTGATCTGAATACAGCCGCATATACAAACAAAAGTTGTTATTTAACATTTGAATATCATCTTCCTGCAATATGCCTTTCCAGGATTAATCAACGCAGAGCCCTTTGAAAGCAAGGTTCCAACGGAGACCATTGGAACCAGATAAAAATAGTAGCATGATCTTGTAAATGCTGATGTTACGCAAACAGGGTCATGGGCGTTCAAAAAGCCACCGGCTTTTACGTATCTTTATTAAACGACCATCATCAAATGTTAAATAAATGTCGTTCACCCATTTTGCAGGCATCTTAATATCCCATCGCTGGCAAAGATTAAGTGGGGCTGTAAGATTCAGCATATTGCTAATTTCATCTTTATATTCGGCATATTCATTAAAAGATTTTTTTGATTCC
>CAZSZQ010000120.1:0-10776 GCA_964610475.1 uncultured Desulfatiglans sp. | reverse complement strand
GGGCATACAGGCTTATAATGAGATTTGGAGAGCAAAATAATGGGTAATGAGATCAAACACGATATAAAATACCTGTTCGAGCCAGGCAGCATTGCTGTCATAGGTGCATCGCAGGATAAAAAAAAAATAGGTTACAGCGTTTTCAATAATATTATATCAGGCGGTTACAAGGGCAGGGTTTATCCTGTAAGCCCAAAGGGTGGCTTTATTGACGGCCATCAGGTATACACAGATATACTTGATATCAAAGAAGATGTGGACTGTGCATCGATCGTGATCCCCGCAAACCTGGTAGTGAATGCCATAAAAAAATGCGCTGAAAAAAAGGTAAAGTATGTACAGATAATCAGTTCGGGTTTTTCCGAGATTGGCAATGACAGGGAAGAAAAAGAGATAGCTGAGATTGCGAAAAAGGCCGGGATGAGGGTAGTAGGGCCTAACATGTTCGGGCTATACTCTTCTTCAGTATCCCTTAACTGCACCTTTTCGGCAAGCAGAATAATTGCAGGTCATGTTGCAATACTAACACAGAGTGGTGCGCTGGGAATTGCCATGATCGGTAAAACGGCAGTCGCCGGCATTGGTCTTTCGGCTATCATTTCAATCGGAAACAAATGCGATGTTGATGAATCTGACCTTTTAAAGTATCTTATTGATCATGATGATACAAAAGTAATACTGATTTACATGGAGGGCGTTAAAAAGGGAGAAAGGCTGATCAGCAGCCTTAGAAGTGCGGTCAGCAGGAAACCGGTAATTGTCATCAAGTCAGGAAGATCCGAAAGAGGAGCACGTGCTGCCGCATCACACACAGGGTCTCTTGCCGGATCAGATGAAATATTTGACGCCATAATGAAGCAGTGCGGAGTTGTGCGGGCAGAAAGCGTTGAAGAGGCCTTTAACTGGTGCAAGTTTTTTTCTTCAAGCCCGGTTCCCGGAGGATATAACAGTGTAATCATCACAAACGGTGGCGGAATAGGTGTACTTGCTACAGATGCATGCGAAAAATACGGAGTTGAGCTTTTAGATAATCAGCCCCTTTTAAAAAAAATTTATGAACCGGTCACGCCTTCATTCGGATCAACTAAAAACCCGGTTGATATTACGGGAGGCGCAACAGCTGCGGATTATGATCTGGCCCTTTCCGCATCTGCAGAATCAAAGGAAATTGACTCGACAATAGCCCTTTACTGCGAAACCGCAACTTTCGATTCCGCCAACCTCGAGAATATGCTTAAATCAACATATGAAAAACATATGAAGTCGCAAAAGCCGGTTACATATGCCCTTATCGGAGGTGATCAGGTTGAATCAACAATTTCATCACTCAGAGCTACAACTATTCCCGTATTCAATGAAGTGCAGCAGGCTGTTTCATGTATAGGGGCATTTTTTAAGTATTATAAATACCTTGATGAAATTTCACTGGCCTCAGAAGAGTATGAAATTGATGCGGATGCCATTGATAGAATAATTGATGGCGCTCTTAAAGCCGACAGGTCATTCCTTCTTGCTAATGAAGGCGCAGCAGTGATGCAGGCAGCTGATATTGTGATCCCAGTGAGCAAAATTGCAAGAAACATCAATGAGGCTGTCAGATACGCCGAAGAGATCGGTTATCCGGTTGTCATGAAGGTTGTATCCAGAGATATTCTGCATAAAAGCGATATGGGAGGAGTAATTCTTAACCTCGAGAACAGAAAGGAAGTTATTAATGCCTTTGAAGCTATAATGCATAATTGCAAGGCTTTTAAACCTAATGCGGTTATTGAAGGCATAGAAGTCTGTGAAATGGTGAAGAAGGGTACAGAGCTTATAATCGGCGCCAGACGGGATCCTTCATTCGGGCCTGTGATAATGTGCGGGCTGGGAGGAATATATGTTGAAGTCATGAAAGATGTCTCATTCAGGACAATGCCCATGAACCGGGGTATAGCCCTTTCAATGCTGGAGGACATCAGATCATATTCTCTGCTCTTAGGCGCAAGGGGAGAAGAAAAAAAGGATATCGATTCAGTAATTGATACAATAATTAAAATCAGTTCCATTATTAAAAAATGCAACAGAATTACTGATATAGAAATAAATCCCGTTGTAGTTTATACGGATAAAAGCGGGCTGAAAGCTGTAGATGCAAGGATCTTGATTGCCAAACCAAAGGAGGAAAACAAATGAAAAGGATAGTGATTTCTTCAATGAGAGCCGGAGCCGGGAAAACAAGCATTATCGCCGGTATTATTTCTTCGGTTAAAAATAAAAAGTTCGCCTATATAAAACCTCTTGGTGACAGACTGATCTATCGCAGGAAAAAAAGCTGGGATTATGACGCAAGCCTTATCGTAAACCTCCTGGGACGCGAAGGCGAACTGGAGTCACGTTTTGAAAAAATAACCCTCGGTTTTGATCAGTCCAAAATCAGATACATGTATGATGAAGAGGGAATCAAAAAGGCACTTTCCGATATGGTAAAAGAGATAGGGACCGGGAATGATATCCTTTTTGTTGAAGGCGGAAGGGATCTTTACTTCGGGTCGTGGGAGAATCTTGATCCTATTTCCCTGTCAAAATATATTGATGCCGAACTTGTAGTAGTGGTTAGCGGCGACAGAGATACTATATTGGATGATATAAAGTTCATAGAGAAGTATTTGGATGTAAAGGGGAAAAATTTTGGCGGTCTCATTATAAATAAAGTAAACGAAAAAGATGAATTTATTGATACTTATGTGCCTCAAATCAAAAAAATGGGTATAGATATACTTGGAATCATCCCCTACAAAGAGCAACTGACATACTATACTGTCGATTTTCTTGCAGAAAAGCTGATGGCCAAAGTGCTTGCCGGTGAAGAGAACATTAAAAATACAGTAAAAAATATGATCGTGGGTGCTATGTCAACACGCGATCCTCATAAGAATCCTCTTTTTACCCTGCCGACCCTTAACCGGGAAGACCAGCTTATGATTACAGGCGGAGACAGAAGCGATATGATCCTTGCAGCGCTGGAACGTGATACTGCATGTATTATCCTGACTAACGACATTATGCCGCCCCAGCATGTCATTTCAAAAGTTATAGAACGAAAGGTTCCGCTCCTGCTTGTTACTATGGATACATTCCAGACCGTAAAGAAAGTGGATGATATGGAGGCATTACTAACAAAAGATAACGACGCTAAAATTAAACTGCTGTCTCATTTGATTGAAAAACATACGAGTATCAGTGAATTTTTAAATTGAAAGAAAAAATAATCATGGTAATGCCCGAAATTCAAAAAAGAAGAAGCATCAGGAAATTTGCACAAAGACCTGTTGAAAAGGAAAAATTGGATATAATCATTGAAGCTGCCTTAAGAGCGCCATCTTCAATGGGAAGAGACCCCTGGGAATTCATAGTTGTTGATGACAGGGAAATACTCAACAAGCTCTCAAAGGCAAAACCTCACGGAGCTTCCTTTTTGAATGGCGCTGCCATTGGCATAGCGGTGTGCGCGGATAAAAATAAAAGCGATGTCTGGGTTGAGGATACCTCAATCGCCTCAACCCATATTTATCTTGCAGCAGAATCTCTTGGGCTTGGGGCTTGCTGGATACAGATAAGAAAGAGAAACTACTCCGAAGATCTTTCATCTGTTGAGTATGTTGCCTCTATACTTAATTTACCTGAAGAAATGGCAGTCCTTTCGATAATCGCAATCGGGTATCCTGCCGAAGAAAAAACTCCTCATAAAAAGGAAAGCCTCAAGTATGACAGGGTTTATTTTAATGGGTATGGGAGGAAATAAACAGAATCAGGCTTTACATAAATATCTTTCATATCATCACCCTGTGTATCTGGTAGGGTCGGCTATACCTGCCTCCATAAATCCCTTTTTTCGTATAATACAGCTATCACATGAACCGCATGCATAGCCCCCGGGTAACGGGTCATAGCAACTGTGGGTAATTGAATAATCTACACCCAGTTTGTACCCGTATCTGATTATCTCTGCCTTTGTCATATGTATCAGGGGTGTATGTATCTTGAATTTTAATCCCTTTTCCACTCCTGCTTTTGTTGCAAGGTTGGCCACCTTCTCAAATGCCTCTATATATTCAGGCCGGCAGTCAGGATACCCGCTGTAGTCAACCGCATTTACACCTATGAAGATATCCCGGCACTCAAGAACCTCTGCCCAGGCAAGGGCATAGGAAAGAAAGATGGTATTTCGGGCAGGGACATAGGTGACTGGAATGCTGTCGGCAATATCAGCTTCTGACCGGCCTTTCGGGACATCAATATTTGCAGTGAGGGATGACCCGCCGATTTTACGCAGGTTAATATCAATTATCATATGATTTTCAACATTAAAAAATAAAGCTACCTTCTGGGCGGATGCCAGTTCAAAGGAATGTCTCTGACCGTAATTGAACGAAAGGCTGTAGATTGAATAACCTTCCTCTCCTGCAATTGCCATTACAGTAGTGGAGTCGAGCCCGCCGCTTGATAATACCACTGCTTTTTTTGTTATTTGCATCTCCTTATACCATAATGTTTAAAAGTTCATAATTGACTCAGGATGATATACTATGTATACAAATTTTATTCTTTTTAACATGAAATATTATTTTTTAGAAAGAGAGAAATATATATGAATACTTTTCTTGAAAATGGAGTAAAAAACCCGATAAAAATACAGGACAACACTTTCAGAGACGGACACCAGTCTCTCCTTGCAACAAGAATGAGAACAGAAGACATGCTTCCCATTGCAGAAAGAATGGATGATGTCGGCTTCTGGGCAATGGAGGTATGGGGCGGAGCCACATTTGATACAATGCATCGTTTTCTGGGGGAAGACCCCTTTGACCGTTTGAAAACCCTTAAGAAACATATTAAAAAGACCCCTTTTTCAATGCTTTTGCGGGGTCAGAATCTTGTCGGCTACAAGAATTATGCAGATGATGTGGCAAGACTTTTTGTCGATAAATCATGCGAAGCAGGCATGGATGTGTTCAGGGTGTTTGACGCCCTTAATGACTTCAGAAATTTTGAGACGGTCGTTGAAAGGATAAAGGCAAACAAAAAACATTTTCAGGGAACCATCTGTTACAGCCTCACAGAAAGGCGCATGGGCGGTGAGGTCTTTAATATTGACTACTATCTTAAAAAGGCCAGGGAACTTCAGACAATGGGCGCCGACACGCTTTGCCTGAAGGATATGGCCGGAATAATGTCCCCGTTTGATATAGCCAAACTGGTAACCGGACTTAAAAAAATAATAACTATCCCTATCCATCTCCATACCCACTATACAAGCGGCATGGCTTCAATGGTGTATCTGGAGGCTATAAAGGCCGGGGTTGATATTATAGACACATGCCTTGCTCCCTTTGCCCTCAGGACCTCTCAGCCGGCTGTAGAGCCAATATTAGCCGCCCTTTACGGGACAACAAGAGACCCCGGTTTCGACCTTAATCTTCTGCTTGAACTTGGTGATTATATCGAAGAGGTTGCTCCCAAATACAGAGATTATCTCGCAAAGCACAGGATGTCTGTGATTGATACAGGTGTCCTTCAACATCAGGTGCCTGGCGGAATGATATCGAACCTGGTAAGCCAGCTCAAGGATGCAAACGCCCTTGACAGGCTTCCCGAGGTTTACAAAGAGGTTGCCGCGGCCCGTAAAGAACTCGGCATGCCCCCGCTTGTTACACCAACGAGCCAGATTGTCGGTACACAGGCGGTCTTAAATGTGCTTCAGGGACGATGGAAGGTCATGAATTATGAATCAATGGACCTCGCAATGGGTTATTATGGAAAGACACCCATCCCTGTTAACCCCCGGATTGTTGAGATAGCCACAAAAAGAAACAAAAACCGCAGGCCTGACGGGGTAATAGAAGACAGGGTGGCAAACCATCTTGAACCGGAACTGGATAAGTTAAAAGAAAAGATTGGTGATCTGGCAAAGGATGACTTTGACCTCTTGATCTATGCACTTTATCCGGCAACAGGTGAAAAATATCTGAAGTGGAAATATGGTCTCGAGGAAAGACCGGCAGCAGTCAAACCAAAAACCCTTGAGGATATAAGAAAAGAAGATGAGGCCATGGCTGCTGCAATTGAGCAGGTATGCAAGGTTTCTCTTTAAAAGGAATTCCCGGTTATAGTATCTGCAATTGATCTCCTCCTTCGATAGGCGTCATTCCCCGGCTTGACCGGGGAATCCGGTTAAAATGAGATTAAAATATAAAAAGAGGTATGTATCATGGCACTAGAAGATCTTGAAAAAAGAATACAGGCCCTGGAGGATTTAGAAAAAATAAAGAAACTCCACCAATATTACATAAACCTTATGGATAATCTCAAATATGAAGAGGTGCTTGAACTTTTCACAGAGGATGCATCAGTAGAGGTGCGTAACCTTGGATTTAAAAAAGGCAGAAAGGAATTAAGGGAGATTTATATAGATGTGCTGGCTAAGAACCGGGGCACCGAAAGGTTTGACGGACACATGGCTGTGCAACCTGATATAACTGTTGATGGCGATACGGCAAAAGGGACATGGCTTATCTACATGCTCTTTTCAAAACCAGCCATACAGTGGGTACAGGGTAAAAACGAGTGTGAATATAAAAAGGTTAATGGTGAGTGGAAGATCAGTAAACTCAAATTCACCAGGACTCTGGCGTCTGATAAAAAACTATATCCCTAGTGTTATTTACTTACCTAATATGCATATTGTTCCGATCCAAATGGCGGTAAACGCAGGGGCTTAAAATTTTTTGCCCCTGCAATAGGCATCAATTCTTATGCATCATATAACTCACTGCCTTTTCAAGCCCATCCAGCGTATATACCTTCAAACGCCTTAGTATCGCTTTATCTTGGAAGATATTTATTGTCGTTATTTTTATTTTGATCGATCACTTCCCGCAGCATTTTTTGTACTTCATTCCGCTTCCGCATGGGCATGGCTCATTGCGCCCGGGTTTTTTATCGATCCTAACAGGTTCCGGGATGTTTAATAATGTCTCCAGATCCTTAATATCCTCCGGTTCAGATTTATCCAGTTCAATTGTATACTCCCACCCATGTTCTTCAAATAAGGCCTCGACCTCTTTCATGCGCTTTTTTGTTTTTACATGAACAGCCGCCGGGTTCTTTTTGGTACCCAGTTTAGCCTCTTTTTTACCATCGAATAATTTTTCCATTTAATCTCCGTTGTATTAAATAAAAGGAGTGTTTAATCGGCCTCTGGTTTTATGACCGATCTGTTCTGCCTGGTCAATGTCCATAGTTTATTGATCATTGTAAAAACTGTCAAATAATAACTCTACCCAGTTGTTTTTCCTTATCTAAGCTTGTCATATAATTGTTATTATACTGATTTTAGTTTTAATAAATCCCGCATTTTCGGCATCAGCAACAGTGTCCGCCAACGACTATCCATACCTGTCCGAAAAAGAGATGGGGCATGTACAGTGGCTGGTTACACTTTCCTCGTGCAGTTGTTTGAGGTTTCGGATCCGGGTGAATCGCTGGGGAAGGATATTTCAGCGCGGGAGGTTCTGGAACAGGGCTCTGAAAAGATTGAGAGGGAACTGCAGGATTAACCGCTGGTACAAGCCCATCTCATGGATACGATGGGCAAGGCGTACAGGGCGCTGGGCTATACGACCATGCTGAGTCCTGTGTGAAGAAAGCACTCCAGACTCGAATCAATATACTCGGAGATGAGCATGCCGAAGTTTCGGAGAGCCTTAACAGCGTCGCCGATGTATTAGCTAAAAAAGGTGAAAACAATAAAGCAAGGACATTCTATGAACGCGCCCTTACAATAAGGGAGAATTTACCGGGCCTTGAACATGCAGACACTGCAGAGAGTCTTCAGGGACTTGCATATTGCTACTATCTGCAAAATCGTGATGATAAGGCCGAGCTCTATTATAAACATTCACTTGAAATAATTGAAAAAGTGCTCGGGCCTAAATCAGGCAGCAGCGCCCGGAGTCTGGTGGGGCTTGGATACATTTACAGGAGACAGGGACGAAACCGGGAGGCGGAACCGCTCTTTAAACGGGCTATAGATATCTGCACAAAAGTAAATGGCCCTGAGCATCCGTATTTGTTAGATATAATGGATGATTATGCTGAAGTGCTCCATAAGATGAACCGTATTAATGAAGCCAAAAAATTGGAGGCTCAAACCAGGGCCATCAGAGGGAAACAGAGCCTTGAGGCAGCTAAAGAATAATCCCGCGAAACCCCAGCACGATTCAGTACCGTCCTTTATCGCAGCATATTATAGCCTCTTCAGTGTGAAGCTAAAGGCATTTCTGTGAATTGTTCAGGTCTGACAACCACCCATGCATGATGCATGGATAAGAGTTATTTCTCAGGAATCTATTTTGAAATGCGTCCCCTATTTCATTAACGATTAATTAAATTTTTCTCCTGTTTTTATCCTAGTATCCCCCAGGCGGCGTCATTGCATCATTATATGTACCACCCGCAGAAGCTCCTTGACCTCCTTTATTTATAATACCGGATTCCTGATCCAGTTTTCTAACTAACTTACCCGACTTTTCTTCGTTCTCTTTATCGATGGCAGCCCAGGTCTCTTTATATTCGCAGATTTTTTTCTTAAAACGTGAGCCTGTTACATCTACATCACGACATTCGAGTCTCTGCGTTATGTCATCTGTTGTTTCATTATCTGATTTAACTTTTGCGGTTAAGGAATTGGCTGTAGAGTCGGTCGATGTAGTTTGTTTGGTTGGCACTGTACTGCATGAGGCAGTGAACAGCGTGATAACTATTACGCAAACCAATGGCATGAAAGTGTTTGCCAGGGCTTTAATTATCTGATCAAAAGAAAATAATGCTTTCATGGTGTTCTCCTTGCAATGAGTGTTAAATATAATATATGATCCAAAAGTGCCTATTTGGGGGATGAAAAGGCTGTTCAGAACAAGAGGCCGGGATCTGTATCCAGTCAATGGCGTAGGCCGTACATATAGCTTGTTTCACCATTTTGGTATTAGCATCAATATTCATATAAGCTTCCATCCATTCTACAGAAAAATCTAACTGTTAATAACACTAAATCCAGTGTCAGTCAAATATATAAATATGTGAAAAATAGGGTACTATTATCTATAGAAGGTTAAACCCAGATTTTGCAGTAGCCATCTACTGCGGACTAAAAAACCTTGCTGCAACGTTAGTTTCACGATTTTGATCCTCACCATATTGTGCATATGCTTCCGGGTCAAAATCGTTCCAGCTTCACGTTTCGGTTTGGTTTTTCAATCCTCTCGACGATTTCTACTGCAAAATCTGGGTTAAAATGGTTTGGGACTAATGCCCATGCGTGGCAGGATGTCTTTATGTCTGTCAGTAAATCACAAAGACGTTCCATGAAGGCATAATAGTACTTTGCGTCGGTAAAGATATCCTGACGATTCATCCCTCTTCCAATGACATTATGCAGGGCTCCGGGGGCGGCTATACGGGATTTTCTAGGGATGAGAAAAAGCTATATCCTTTTCTTCCCCGTGTCATTTGATATTTTGAGGTACTCTATTTCACGCTATTTCACTGTTTCTTCTTTTTGTTCCTTTAATGTCAGCATTAATAAACCGGCCAGGGTAAGGAGTATTGCAAAAAAAAGATAGGCCCAGTGAAAGGAGCCGGTCAATGTCTTGATCCATCCCGCGAAAAATGGGCCGACATAACCGCCGATATTTCCGAAGGAGTTGATCATGCCAACCGCTCCGGCAGCAGCAGCTCCGGAAAGAAATGTGGTGGGATATGACCACCAGACCCCGAATGCACTGTAAACCCCTATTCCTGCAAGACATACAGCAATAAAGCCCAACACCGGATCAGTAAGCCACACCCCGCCCAGCATGCCAATTGCCGCAATAAACATGGGGATTGCCCCATGCCAGCGCTTTTCATAATGCCGTGAAGAGGAATACCCTGCCACCACCATACCTATAAGAGCGAGTGTCATGGGAATCACTATCATCCAGCCAATAGTCATTGCTGACCAGCCTGATGCCTCCTTAAGAACAGTTGGCAGCCAGTAATTGTATCCCCAGTAACCGGTTATCCACATGAAATAAATCAAACAGAGTTTAATGACCTTCCATGAAGCAAATGCATGCAGGACAGTATAGTGTTTGATTTTATTTTTAGCTTCAGTCTCTTTTGCAAAGGAATCCATAAGAATTTTTTTCTCTTTATCCGAAAGCCATTGAGCCTGTTCAGGCCTGTCTTTAAGCCAGAACAAAAGCAGAACCCCGAACAGGCATGCCGGTATAGCTTCAATAACAAATAGAATCTGCCAGCCGTGCATGCCTTTAATAGTAATGCCCAGGAGCCAGCCTGCCAAAGGCGAACCTATCATTGCAGATATCTGTAGTGACATGAGCATCAGGCTAATAGCATGCGGGCGTTCTTCGGGTGTGTACCATCGCGGGATCACACTTGCATATGCCACAGGATAAAAGCTTGCCTCTGCTGCCCCCAGGAGAAAGCGCACAAGAAAAAACTGCCAGGGAGTGCGGATAAAGGCCATCAGCACGGAAATCATTCCCCATGTGATCATGATACGCGCAAGCCAGATTCGGGGACTCCAGCGTTCGGCAATAAGAGCGCCGGGGATTTCAAAGAGGACATAACCTGCAAAAAATATCCCTGCCCCCATGCCGTATATGGATGCCGAAAAGCCGAGTTCCTGATTCATGGTCAGGGCAGCATAGGAGATGTTGATCCGGTCAAGAT
>CAZSZQ010000119.1:2741-10903 GCA_964610475.1 uncultured Desulfatiglans sp. | reverse complement strand
TTGTATCACTGATTTTGACTATCCCCGATCCATTAAGAAATATCCATGTTGCGGTGTGTGCAAGGGGTAGTATAAATGCCCATAGAAGCCCCAGCGCTGTTTGTCTGTACTGAGCACTTATATCCCTCACAGCAAGCCTCCACGCAAGTTCACGACTTGCAAGCAGGTCGCGAAACATAGCACTAAAGAGGCGCACAGGATGACGTAATGAGGATTCAGGGGTATAGATGCTTATGTATTTTCCTGTCTTGCTGGTCATTTCTTAAAAGAATGAGAGTTCGGGGACGCCAAGGTAGTGGGCTTAGCTCATCAAAATCTGTCTTATCTTTTCATAAAGATCGTTTCTGAATCGTGGAAATAATCCATTTTTTCTGAAGTTCTGCCCACATGTTATGATGTGATTCTCCACTATCAGAATAATTGAGAGCTTTTCCTATATTCCATATGGCAAGGGTCTGTTTGAACAGAAGCTCAAAAGAGGCCTCTCTCATCTCTTTCTCTTCGACATCTTTTACCAGCCGCCATCTATCCAGATAGTTTTTGTAGTCTTTTTGAGTATGCATTCAATTTCCCTTAAGGCTGTTCCATACCTTCATGTTCAGATGCCTTTTTGAGATTATTATCAAAGCATGAAAAGATTATGCTGGTGGCCAATTCATTCATAAGTGTCAAGGCCGAAGCCAAATGGATAGAATCAAAGCCTCTTAAAAGATGTTTCTCCGCAAGGTTACCGGCCATTTTAACAATATTACTAGTAATGTTAAGGATGAGATAGTTGTTCCAATCCTCATCAAAAATCGTTTTTAAGTGAATATATTCCTTAAGCGTAAATGCATTTTCACGAAATCTACGGGAAAAAGCTGCCCTTGCTTCAGCATAGGCAACAATCGAAGTCGCAGTGATTTCTACAGTCCCGACCAGATTAGAAACGAAATCTGATCCTTCTTCCTCCACATACAGTTTAACAAGACTGCTGGTGTCAAGATATAAGAGCATGCTCTAACGCCGGTCCTCTATAACGGCTTCAGACACGCTTTTTCCCCTTGAAACAACCCTTTCTGGCATGCCCGCCGGCCTTCCTCCATGCCAAATAGCAATTCCGGATTGTATCAATTGGTAAATTTTCTCCCCACTGTTCCCTTTCTTTAGAGGCATTATTATGGCAATTTCTTTCTTTCGGTCTGATACTATAAATCTCTCTCCGGCTCGTATTCTTTTCATATAACGTCCCAGGTTTTCTTTTAATTCTCTTATGCCTACAGTTTCCATATTGTTATCCTGAATTTAAAAACAGTGTGATCACATTATGGTTTATGTTGCCTCATTAGTCAATGAAAAACCTGGATAACGGCCTTCACCCGTATAACGGTATGTTATTTTTCCCCAGGTTGTGTAAAGGTCTCGGTCTCTCTTTATAAAGCTCCGCCCTTTGAGTTACATCCCTGATTTAACCTTTAACCTTGGCTGTAAATCATCTGCTGATTCCGGTTTTTACATACACCTGGCTTAATATCAGGCAGATTATTTTTTTGCTTCCCAGATAAGCAGTTTTGGACGATCTTCCAGCCTGGGTCTTAATTCCTCATATTCCTCTCTTGTTAATACAAGAGAGCGTATTTTTCTATTAATATATCTTTCGGTTTTTCTACTCAAATCATTAAGGTGATATTCATCTATATTCCCCACAAGAAGCAGGTCCATTATTCCGGTATCCTTTCCTTTTGCGTAATCGTCCAGCAGAAAGGCAACTTCAAGGTCTCCTAGCCTTGTCACTATACTGTCTATCACCTGGTCAAGGCCCATTACCTTGTTAACCATTGACCTCAGTTCAGGAAACAGCGGATGTTTTTTATTGGCCCTGTAATATACCTGCCTGCCATCCTTTTCGGATTCAAGAAATTTTGTATCTGTAAGCTGGTTTAACTCTTCACGGACCGCATTGGTTGATACATTGAATTCGCTGGCAAGCTCTCTCAGGTATGATCTCGCATCAGGATTAAAAAACAGCCTCACAAGAAGCTTTATCCTTGTCTTTGATGCTATTAGTCCTGAAAAAAGGTCATTCATATTTATTCCTATATTGAGTAGAAATGTTACTCATAATAGGCAAATTCTGGCTGTATGTCAATAAATAAAAATAAGCTCAAGAAACAGGGCACAAGAGGCAAGGCGCATCCGCTTTCGCCAGATTCTGTGCGGCGGGACAAGAGACGCAAGAAAAAAGGTATAACATTATGGGAGCAATCCTGTGATATGTTTTACCATGTCTGTATAATTGCTTTTCATCTCAATTATTGATTCGGTGTCTGTCACTTTTAGCAGATCAAGCAATTCTAATGGGAAGGTAGACAGGCGGTATTCTACTACCTCAGGATCTATCACACACTTTTTTGTTGCTGCTTCGACAGCTGTCTTCCAATCGATCTTCTCTTCTTTGTAAATAGTATAAAGGTCAAACATATCTTTAGGGTCATCACGTCCTATGATGGCACATAATTTGTTAGCGCAGATATTTAAGATGTTGTCTATAATAACTCCTGATGGAGAATATATACTCTTTCCATGTCGATAAACCCGGTCATTCACCAGATCTATCTGAAGGATTTCATTAACATATAGCCTTACGAAGTCACGGGTATCGACCTTTATCCCAATATTCAAATCAGATTTTTTAAAGTTTTCAAGTACAGTCCGGATATCATCACGGAACAGGGCGTTTTCATTGGTGAACATGTCAAGGTCATCGGAATATCTCAGGTTATAGTAGAATCGGTTCAGGCATGTTCCTCCTGTAAGATATAAGGTTGTTTCTTTAGAGAAAATTATATCCAGCACCTTGTCCTGCAGGTCATAAATTTGATTGTATTTTACTGTTGCCATTGATACTCCGGTACACTGTCATAATCGCCAGTAAGGTTAGCACTGATAAGCCTGATGCGCTTTTTATTTCCTGCCTTTTGACGATATTCCTCCATAAGTGATTTGTATAAGGCAGGAGCGAAAAGTATTTTAATATGGCGTGATGGATGTCTGCTGTTTTCAATTATTTTTGAAAACAAAAATTTAATAAATACGGTGTCATTTTTATCAAGGCGATCAATGATATCCTTAGCAGAAATATTGTATTCACCCCAGAAACATTCCCGTAATATGGTTTGTATGCTCTCTATCCGGTGATCATTCATTTTATTTTCTCGTTTCAATTTTATACTGATTTATACTGGATTTATCTCATTTTGTAAAATATTATAGTTTTAAATTTTTACATTCTATATTGCCTAATTATACTAGCTCTGATAAGTATAAAGAAAAAGCAAGGAGGACTGGAAAAATGCGAATTAAACTAGATAAGATCTTGTGCGCTACCGATTTTTCAGATTTATCCAATCATGCTGTTTTTTATGGCGCTTCCCTTGCCAGGGAATATAAGGCAAAACTCTATTTATGTCATGTTATTGACCTCTCTTCTGCTACCATGTATGGCGAAGCCACTTATGCCTTTGAATCGCAGCTGACCCACATGGAGGACTATACCCATAAACGGATGAAACGTATTATGGAAAAATATGATGTTGAATGGGAGCCCCTTGTGACCATCGGAAGTGCTGCAGATGAAATTACTCGCCTCGCCGAAGAAAACCAGATCGATCTGGCCATAACTGCTACAAGAGGCCGGTCAGGACTAAAAAGACTTGTT
This sequence comes from uncultured Desulfatiglans sp., assembly GCA_964610475.1. Lineage (GTDB taxonomy): Bacteria > Desulfobacterota > DSM-4660 > Desulfatiglandales > HGW-15 > JAAZBV01. Next base: position 7,206 of record CAZSZQ010000119.1, on the reverse strand, counting down.
CTTGGGTCTGTTACAGAGCATGTCATGCGTAGCCTTCCATGCCCTCTTATTACGGTTCATGGAGCAGATAATGATCCCGCCCTTACAAAGGAAAAAGAAATAAAATTTAACCGGATCCTTGTAGGATGTGATTTTTCTGCTGATTCAAATCTTGCTCTGGAATATGGTCTTGGCCTTGCCCAGGAGTATCAGTCAGATCTTTATATTGTTCATGTGCTTGAAAGCCCGCGCTACAAGGATATACCAAAGTCTGTTGAGGGGGCACGTGAGCAGATAAGAAAAAGCCTGCATAAACAGCTTAAAGAACAGCTGGAGGCCCTGGTACCGGCGGAGGCTTACAACTGGTGCAAGCCAAAAACCCGCCTGCTTTCGGGTATCGCACACGAGGAAATTGTAAAATTTGCTAATATCCAGGATATAGACCTGGTGATTCTCGGTGTAAGAGGGCATAACCTGGCGGGGTCATTATTTGTGGGGGCAACTACAGAAAGGGTCATACGTAGATCCGGATGTACGGTTATGTCGGTAAGACCAATTGGTAAATCTGTTAGTTAGTGTGCATTCAAAAACTGTCGTTTTTTGATGCGGGCGGTCAGCCATCAGCGTTCAGCTTTTCAGGCCTGCCTTCTTCTTCTAACTACTCTTCTTCTTACTTTTCTTTTTGGTTTTTTACTTGTTCCGGCAGGTTCAGAGACATTGTCCTGATGTTCAGAATTCTTATCTGTTATATCCCATGGGAATTTTTGCCAGTGTGTACATGTTGCTTTTGGACATTTTAAAAAACTCTTACCGTTACTGTCAGTAACTTCGATCAGAAAATTACTGTTACATTTCGGACATTCGAAATAAAATGGTTTTCCCCAGCTTATAAAATTACACTCACTGTTTGAGCAATGATAATAGGTCTTTCCTTTTGCCGTCTCATTTGTTTTAATTCCACCTGTTCCACAGAGAGGGCATTTAAGACCAAGCTGTTCTTCAAATTCAAGGATTCTGTCTTCAATCAACCTGTCATCCGGAGGTTCAAAACCGTCAGATACCTTTTCATACAGATCGCCTGAATCGGTTATATTCTCGGTTTCCAGAGAGTCGACACCTGGTTCGTTAACTGTGATAGTATCCGGGGATTCCAATGTTACATCAGGCTCATTGTAACCTGTATGTGTGCCTGCATCGTATACAGAATCCGGATTATCTCTTGCTTCTTTTTCAACCTGTAAAAAGGTATGGCCTTTTGCCATTACGGGTGATTTTATGATATTTACAGTTTTTAACTGACTGAAGATATTTACCGGTTTAACAGGAATAACTGTTTGCCTTACAACCTTTCTTTCAGAGAGGCTTTCATCTTCGAGTTTCAGATATGAGAACTTCTTTTTGGTTGATTTAGCTGCCGTTTCATTTATCGGCATACCCTGTATTTCCAGCATCTGATTAAACTGCCTTGATGCCTCTTCCGTTGTCTTTCTTGTAGCTGTCACCTCATCTATCATCTGTCCAAGGTAAGCAACAAAATTAAGCCCCGGCATGTTGGGGAAGATACGATCAAAGAGCTGGGCCATACTGATCATAGGTTTATTACAGAAAATGCGTTCATCTGTTATCTTGAGGTAGTTCTTGCTGCCCATGCTCTCAATGACTTTGATGATCTCACTGTCCGGTTCTATACTCATTTCAGACAGCTCGGTTATGAGGCTTGATTCAGTATATCGGGGAGGAGGAAGAGCCGGGAATGTCTCTATTTCTGTTTCGCGTGACGTTAAAAGAACTATGCAGGAAACAGAAAAAATATTCAGCTCCAGTTCTTCAATTCCAAAACGAGTATCCAGGAGCCGTTCAATATGGTTCCCCAGGATATTATTAAATTCCTTAATAAGTTCAAGGTTTTTTACGGTCTCACTCTGTGGATTATCCGGCAGGTTTTTTCCTGCTTCGGCTATTTCTGTTTCATTAAGATCCTGTAAATTTTCATTTTCCATAATTTTTCCTGTTAATTTATATCATTCAGGTAGAAATCAGCCTGCCTTTTTTATGTTTTCAAGTATATCATCAACTTTTTGTCCCATATCATCAGCATCATTTTCACACAACTTTATAAAGGGGGCTGTACCACTCTCTTCAGTCTTCACGTCTTTATCGTTGACTGATTTTTCTGTATGTGTTTCATTAACCGGTATATTTTCATTACTCTGCTGATTACCCAGGCTATTGTTAATATTTATAGCAAGATAATCACCGTTCCTGTCGAGCAATACAGATAGATTTACCTTAACTTCGAATTCAAGCTTATATGCGATCTGGTCTTTAAAGGCTACGATATCACCGCTTTTATATACTATATCTTCTTCAATACCCAGGTTATGTTCCTTTAAAAAAATTTCTTCGATAGCTCCCCAGTCCAGATCGGCGGTTATAGCATCAATTAATTCCTGTTCCCCATTTTTTATGATTTGAGCATTAGTAATTTTCATCCTTTACTCCTAAAAAGAATGTGTTTTCCCGATAATTTCGCTTGCCAGGGAAAGATAGCTCCTGGCACCTTCAGATTCTATATCAGTCAAAATAATTGGTTTCCCGCAGGTGGCTGATTTCCTTGTGCTGTGGAACCTAGGGATAATAGTTTTATACACCATGCCATTAAAACTTTTTTTCACATCGTGTGCAATCTGTCTCGAAACCGTCTCATACGGGTCATACATGTTCAGCAGTATTCCACCTATCTCGGCACTTGATTTATATTTGCTCTTCAGACCATGAAAAATTTTAAAAAATTGACCTAACGATTTCAGTGCATAATATTCACATTGCAAAGGAATAATCAGGATATCTGCGGCATTGATCCCGTTTATTCCAAAAATATTAAAAGAGGGAGGGCTGTCTAATATTATTAAATCAAAATCCTCTTTTATACTTTCAAGCTGTTCTTTAAGGATAAGCTCCTTCAAGGCGCTTTGCCTTAAATCTAAATCTGTGTTTATCAGCCTGACATCTGCTGGGATAAACTTTAAAAAATCTAAATCTGTATCCCTTATTAACTTTTCAATGGGCGCCTTTCCGGTCAGAGCATCATAGATACTTGACTTGTTCTGATCATCATCAGGTCTTCCAAGCATATTGGTTGCATGTCCCTGAAAATCAAGATCCAATAGCAGAAGTTTCTTTTCTGCAAGGGCTAAAGCAGCAGAGAGATTAACTGCTGTCGTGGTTTTCCCGACTCCTCCCTTCTGGCTTGAAATACATATAATTTTTCCCATGAATGTAATTTGCCCCGGCCATTATCTCCTGCTTATAACAGCATAATTTATTTATTTGAGAAAAAATTGTGCAAATATTATGCCACCCTTTTACACAACCGATTTGTCGATATTTCAGACAAAGTGCCGGTATTAATACAAAAGACGTCAAAATAATGACATTGCCTTTGGCCTTAAATTCTTTTTTTTTAATAATCCGGGCTCTCAACTTGGCTTATAAGGCTTCTGATTCACAATAGATCATAATAAGACAGGGGATCAGGATACATAACAAACATTGCGGTAAATAGGCACGATTCCTGCTTAAAAGATTTAATTGAAGGAAAAATAGTGCAAGCCATTTTCTTTTATTCAAAGCAAAGGTAAATTCGGGGGCATATTTGAGGGCAATAGTAACATTTGAGGGGATTGATGAGGCTTTGGAGAACCTTCATTATAACAATGAAATGTCTCTGAAATATAAACTCATCAACACTATCAGGGAACAATATAATTCCGCCGGCGGTATTGATTCTGTTTATGAAATTAACGCTGATTTTCTGGTTAAGACCCTCTGGGATACAGGAGATGATCAATCTGCTGTTCGAAGCAGAAGAAAAAATTTAAACAGCATCAAGTCTTCAGTTAATGCTGATCTCAATAAACTATACAGAGAAGGTTTAAACAGTGAAGGAATAATTATTAACCAGAAAAATATTTTTGATATGTCTGAAGAAGCAAAGAGTGAGATGCTGGAGTCATTCTCTTATGGTAGCGGTAGCGGAAATAGCCAGATACCTCTGGATAAAATTACGGATGTCCTCAATGTCATTAATTCATTTATTTCAAACAGGGAAGCAGGGATAGAGGATGATGTTAAATTTGAGCAACTCAAGGAAATTATTCAGGAAATTTCAGGCAAAGTAGGGGTCAGGATTATAAGTGATAAGGAAAGCCCTGAGCTATATCAAAATGGAAACATCATACATGAAGGAAAAGAGGGAAAGGGGATCATAAATGAAAGGGCTGAGGAAATTATTAGCCCTGTGCCGGATGTGGCAGAAAATGATGCAACCCTTGATGATGTGGAGAAAAGCCTCGAAGATGAAGAATTAGAGGAAATAGAAGCAGAGGATATCCCTGAAGAAGAGATTGAAGAGGTTATCGATGTTGTCGGGGATGAAGAACCTCCGGAGCCTGAAATTGAGGTTGTTGATGAAGCAGAAGATATC
>CAZSZQ010000119.1:0-2641 GCA_964610475.1 uncultured Desulfatiglans sp. | reverse complement strand
ATTGAGGTTGTTGATGAAGCAGAAGATATCCCGGAAGATGAGCTTGAAGAACTCCCTGATGAAGCTATAGAGGAGGAACCGGAGGAAGAGACAGAGGATGATGAATATGAAGATGCAGAGGACATCCCTGAAGAAGAGATTGAAGAGGTTATCGATGTTGTCGGGGATGAAGAACCTCCGGAGCCTGAGATTGAGGTTGTTGATGAAGCAGAAGATATCCCGGAAGATGAGCTTGAAGAATTCCCTGATGAAGCTATAGAGGAGGAACCGGAGGAAGATCCTGAATATATAGAAGAAGACATTTATGATCCTTATGAGTATTCTCTTGAGGATATACTTGAAGATTATGATACTACAGGATACATCAGTGAAGAAGGCGTTGAAAAGGCAACGGTACTTGCAGATAGATTTGATAAAATGCTGTCCGAGGCTGAAAGGTATTATAACCGGTATCTTCTTATTCCAGGAGGTAAATTTTCTATAAACAAAAACGGCTTTACTACCATTAATAGAAAAGAAAATTATATTCAACTCCCGGATTTTTACATTGGTAAATTTCCTGTAACAAATAATCTTTTCGAGCTGTTTGTAGAAAAAACAGGTTATGTGACAACCGCAGAACGGTTAGGTTACGGGACTGTATATAAAGGGCGCTATCGTTATGTTATTGATGAAGAAAGCGGAAAGAGAACCCTTGAATGGAATTCCTCTCTGGACAGTGAAAAAGTTGCAGGAGCATGCTGGTTTCAACCTGAGGGACCTGGAAGTTCACTTTATGGAAAAAGAAACCACCCGGTTGTCCAGGTAACTCTTGAAGATGCCATGGCCTTTGCAGCCTGGACAGGAAAAAGACTCCCCGCGGAGGAAGAGTGGGAGGCTGCTTCAAGAACATCTGCCGGCCTGATTTATCCATGGGGAGACGGTCTGAATGAAGGCATGTGTAACATAGAATCATCTGCAATAGGGGATACAACTCCTGTAGACAGGTATGAAGAGGCAGTAAATAAATACGGAGTGGCCGATCTGATAGGAAATGTCCTGGAATGGACGAGCACAAAGAATGTACTTGCCGGTAAAACAGCCTTTATCACCAAGGGCGGGAGCTGGGTGTCAGGTGATAATATCAGCCTGACACACAGGTTCATGTTTGATGCAAAGACCACTTCCAATATCATTGGATTCAGGTGTGTTGCCTATACAAAATAATTAAACAATAGCCTTCTTTATCTTTTCTGTAGTCTCTTTTATTTTATCCATATTACCAGGGGTTGTCTCCCAGCGTGCGATTGGCAGAGGCGGATTGTTCTCCAGCCTTGGTATTAAATGCAGATGGTAATGAAATACAAGCTGACCAACGCTTCTTCCGTTGAGCTGCATTGCCACAACCCCTGAACATTTCAGGGCCTTTGAGATTGCCTCTATTATTTTTTTAGAAGCAAGATGCACAGCTGTAAGGGATTCTCCATCTATCTCCCACAAATCCCTGACATGTTTCTTGGGAATTACAAGCGTATGGCCCTCGGCTATTGGATTTATATCCTCAAATGCATAAACCCTGTCATCTTCGTATATTTTAAAGCTTGGAATTTCACCTTTGATTATTTTACAGAAAATACAATCTTCCATTTTTATCTCCTTTACATACAGAATGGCGCGTTGAGTTCCATATTATTCTTCAGGTATTCCTAATTTACGAAGTGAATCTATCTTATTTTCAAGCGTTATCTTGTCCTTTTGTATTCTCATGTATGATTCATAAACCTTGAGTGTAAAATTGGGGGCAATACGAAGCACCTCGGACGCATGATATTTTGCCTTGTCCATCTCATTATCAACCGAATATACACCTGCAAGCAAGCAGTGCGCCTTGAGGTTGTTCGGATTAATTTTCAGGGCCTTTTCTCCATATTCCTTGGCCTTTTCATGGTTAAAGAGTCTGTTATTAAAAGGCACAGAGTAGATCGCTCCAAGGTAAACAAAAAAATCCGCATAAGTATAGGGGTCAAGGCGGATAGCCCTTTCAATAAATTGTATAGCCCTTTCATATTCCCCTGTAAGGTATAGGAAATAACCAAGAAAATAGTGGGCCATTGCGGCATTAGGCTCCAGATCAACCCATTTTTCAAGACGGGATATTGCGCTATTACTATTTTCTTTTAACAGGTCAATATAGGCATAAAGTAGCAGGGCGTAGCCATATTTGTTGTCAATCTCATAGGCCTTTTGTGCATATTCTTCAGCCAGTTTCAGGGATAATACAGGGTCTTCGCTCCTCTTATACAGGATCTGATAGACATGATATATACCTACCCCATAATATCCTTCAGGTTCTGAGGGTGCGATCCTGATAAGTTTTTCAGCGGTAACCTTTGTCATTTCATAGTTTTCTTCAAGGAGATACTTTATAAGGGAGAGATAGGTCTCATAGTAATGGGGATCTTTTCCAAAATAGCGCCTGACCACATCCCCCCCAATCAGCTTTATACGTAATTCAATGGATATTTGTGTGGTAATATCCGACTGAAGGGTAAAGATATCCACCATTTCACGGTCATAGCGGTCTGCCCAGATCTGATATCCCTTTATAGCATCTATCAACTGGACAGTAACCCTGACGCGGTTTCCCTGCTTTCTTACGCTC
>CAZSZQ010000118.1:0-10985 GCA_964610475.1 uncultured Desulfatiglans sp. | reverse complement strand
TTTGCCTCACATCCCTTTCAACATAAGCCGTAACATATGCGCTGTACCAGGCCGATGGCGAAAGATCGCGTTCATAAATCGGAGGGTAGCAGCCGGTCAGCATCATAGTATCAATGTCTCTGGGTACCTTGTTCACGAGTAAAAGTTCAGGGACAGAAAAAGGGAGTAATTCCACAAAGGCTGTTCGTCCTGCAAGAGATTGTGTAATACCGGATATCAGGCCGAATTGCTGGGATCCGGTCAGTATGAACAAACCCATACGGCCATCATTATCCACCATTGTCTGAAGATAAGATAAAATTTCCGGGCACCTCTGCACTTCGTCCAAAACAGCACCGTCAGGAAATCTAGCCAGAAAGGAACGGGGATCTTCATGAGCGGCCTGTCTCAGGTCCGGTTCTTCAAGGGAAGCATATGGTTGATTCTTAAAAACCGACCTGGCAAGCGTCGCCTTGCCAGACTGACGCGGCCCTGTCAGAGTAACAACGGGGAATTTGGCCAACAGGTTTTCAATTATCCTTTTTGCATTTCGATTTATCATGGCAATTGATTAACATTGTTTATGCAATTTGTCAATTTATTTTACAGATTGCATAAACATACAGTGTGACATTTGCTGTAAAGAAGGACATAAGGGTTTTGTCCTGAATTTTAAAATCAAGGGATTTTATAAGGGTTTAGCTGACTATTGAAAGCTCCTTCATTATCAATTTAAGACTTAAAGGGAAAAAAGAGATAAAAGTTAAACCCAGATTTTGCAGTGGAAATCGTCGCGAGGATTGAAAAACCAAAGCGAAACGCGAAGTTGGAACGATTTTGACCCGGAAGCATATGCATAATATGGTGAGGATCAAAATCGTGAAAGGAGCGTTGCAGCAAGGTTTTTCAAGCCGCAGTAGATGGCTACTGCAAAATCTGGGTTAAAACAGGATTCAAGGGATAAATTTCAACATGGATTGACTATCTGTTTATTGACTATATAATACATGGAAATATGCAATATTTTACAAGGAGATCGGCCATGAAATTTATTATAACCATTCTGTTAATCTCTATTTTAATCGCGGCTAATTCGGTTTTTGCCTCTGACTGGACCCAGTACCTTGGACCGGATAGAAATGCAGTATCCGTTGAAAAGGGGCTATTAAGATCATGGCCTGCTGAAGGCCCAAAGGTTCTGTGGACAGCGCCCCTTGGTGAAGGGTTCGGAGGGGCAGCAATAAGCAAAGGAAAAGTATATGTCTATGACCGTATTGAAGACAAGACAAACATTCTCCGCTGCATTGATCTTATGACAGGAAAGGAGGAGTGGCAATTCAGTCATGAAGCACCAGGGTCGGTCAGCAATGACGGCACAAGGTCAACACCCACGATTGATGGCAACAGGATATACATATGCGACCTTTTCGGCAATTTTTACTGCCTGGACATAAATACCCATAAGCCCCTCTGGAATAAAAATATCTGGACCGATTTTGGCGGCCTTGAGTTTCCAACGTGGGCCATTGCCCAGAATCCCCTTGTCTATCAGAACGTGGTAATAGTCGCTTCCCAGACTAAAGAAACAGGTTTAGTAGCATATGACAAAGAGAACGGAAACATTATCTGGAAAACACCTAAACTACCCGGAGAAGCGTGTTACGTTTCGCCGTCCATAGTAAAAATCTCAGGGGAAGATCATCTGACCATGATAACTGCCAGCAGCCGTGACGGCTCTGTCAAGGGAGCTGTCCTTGGATATAACCCTGCAAACGGCGCCCTTTTATGGACCTATAAAGGCTGGCAGTGCCGTATTCCTGTTCCTAATGCTACACAGGTCAGTAACAACCAGATTTTTATTACAGGAGGATACAATGCAGGGTCAGTCCTTTTACAGATTGATAAAAAAGGAGATTCCTATAATGTAAATGAGGCAATTACTACAAAAGAATTCATCTCACATGTCCACCCGGCAATTTTTTATAAAGGGCATCTATACAGCCACTGCAGTGACAATTCCACCCAGGATGGTCTTTGCTGCATGGATCTTTCAGGTAATATTAAATGGAAGACAAAAAGAAAACCCGGCTTTGACAAGGGCGGATATATACTTGCCGACGATATGATAATAAGCAGCAACGGGGAAAAGATGCTATACCTTATAGAACCGACACCGGATGAATTCAGGGTGCTTGCACAGGCGGAACTGCTTGATACAAAACAGTCATGGGCGCCACTTGCATTAAGTGACGGAAAACTTATTATAAGAGATCAGAAACAGATGAAGTGTATTCTTTTGAAATAAACATCTTGAAATATTTTATTAATATGAAAATATCGGAGCCGCCTGATTGAACTGCTTACACTTAACTCACCGGTCTGCTCATACTGCTGCCGGGGCGGCATTAAAAATATCTAAAAGGCTTTGAATGCCAGATTCAGCCTTAATATGTCTTGAAAGGAACAACTGACTCTTTATGAAACCATACTACCAGGGCGCCCTTGACAGCATATGTGCCATATACAGCCTTGTGAACGCAACACGGATCATTGCCGGGATAAATGATAACGAGGCCCGGGTGCTATTCCGTCAGATTCTTGCCTATCTGGAAAAGTCAAAAGACCTTAGTGTAGTGCTGACACAGGGCATCGGTCTGACAACAATTGGCGGGATTCTGAAGGATGTGATCGGTGATAAAATCCTGAACCGGAATATTCCTTACAAGCATCATCCGGACACGACGCTTGACGAATTCTGGACCGCAATGGCGGACTTTCTCAACGAAGGTCCTCGCAGGGCTATACTAATTGGCCTTGGAGGTCCTGTATGGGATCACTGGACTATCGTCGAATCCATATCAGACCGTCAGATACGCTTCTTCGATTCACACAAACTCAGGCAGCTCAACCGTACCCGGTGCACTACCACACGGAGCACATCGGCAAGGCCTCATGTATTGCAGCCTACCCATACCTATTTTTTGTCCTGAACAAAAACTCATAAGCCATGTTTTATTGTTAAAATATCAGCCCGGATTTTATCAATAATTTATGAGTTCACTAAACCGGTAAAAAAAGTTTCTTGCTATTCTGTATGATGAGTATTCACTCCATGGTATGGACATACTGAAAAATTTCACATTTTTATTTTTCTTGATAGATTTTTCTTTTTCTATCTCGTGACTTATTTTTTTAAGCTCACTTTCGTAACCCGCAAAAATTTTCTTCCGGGTTTTGATAAGCAGCTTTTCTTTCAGCTCTTTTTGCGCCTTCTGCAGGAGTTTGATACCTGTATCAATCTCCTTTTCTTTAAAGTATTCCTGCGCCTCCAGGACTAACGAGTGAATATTTATAACCCTTTCTTCCTTGATCTGGTTAATCATAGTTTCCATTTCAGCCGCTGCCTCTTTTAACACCTTATGTGTTATCTCCAACTCTTTATAAACATCCTCAAAGAGTTCAACAGCCTGATTGGTCTTTAAACTGGGATATATTTTTTTATCCCTGGCAAATCTTACGGCTTGCCTGAGTGTTATGCCAATCTCATTTATCTTGTCTTTTATTGATTTACCTTTTTCAAAATAAGAAATGATATCCTCAAGCAGAAACTGATGAAGCTTTATCAACCCATATGGCAAACCATTTTTTTTATATTGAAAAAGAAAAAACATAAAAAATCCTCCTGAAATTTAAAAATTTTCTGATTGACCGCCTATATTGCATATTTCAGTCCATTTATTTCCATCGTGGCGTTTTTATAGGATTACTTTTAGGAGAACAATTGATAATAAAGATTAATGCTATGCTAACTTATTGCTATTACAAATAAACTTAACCTTTCTTCATTGCAGACAACTAAGATTCATAACAGGTATTCTTTATAGGTCTTTATATGTATTACTCAAACCGGCGAACCGATATGTATATTTTTTATAACGACTTTTTTGTTTAGTCTGATAAAATATACATCGTTATTCCCTCCGGATTAAATATTATTCAATAAACCGGTCCCGTATTGCAGTATGAGTTGACTATCTTTCCCTTGCCAATATAATAAACCAGTTTCATCATGTCTCAAAAGGAGTTACTATGAAAGTATTTGGAATGGTCATAATCGTCTGTATCATGTTTTTTACTGTACAGTCTGGCGCATCCGGCTGGCCACAGTACCTTGGCCCTTACCGAAATGCAACATCCGATGAAAAAGGGATTTTACGGTCCTGGCCTCAGGAAGGGCCAAAGGTTTTATGGACGGTCCCTCTTGGAGAGGGGTTTGGCGGCCCTGCCGTGAGTGGAGGTAAAGTCTATGTATATGACCGGATCGATGACATGATAAATGTGCTCCGATGCTTTGACCTTGATACCGGAATAGAAGAATGGACATTCAGTTATGAAGCCCCTGGATCAGTCAGCTATGACGGATCAAGAACAGTACCCACAATCGACAGTAACAGAATTTATGTCTCCGATGCCTTTGGCAATTTTCACTGTATTGACAAAACCACTCATAAAGCCATCTGGAAAAAAAATATCTGGACGGATTTCAGCAAGACAGATATCCCAATGTGGGCTATTGCACAGAATCCGCTGATTTATAAAAATATGGTAATCATTGCCTCCCAGACAAGCGAAGCAGGTATAGTGGCATATGATAAGGTTAACGGTAATATCATATGGAAAACACCGGCCCTGCCAGGGAGTGCAGGTTATGTTTCACCAAAGATTGTTAGATTATATGATGAGGATCATCTTGTCATGATATCTGCAACCCGTCCTGAGGCGCCCGGTTTAGGGGCAGTGATGGGATATAATCCAAAAAACGGCAGCCGGTTATGGGCATATGACGGCTGGAAATGCAAGACCCCTATACCCAATGTTACTGAAATCGGTAATAACCGGCTTTTTATCACAGGAGGGTACCTTGCAGGAGGCGCACTGATAGAGATCGAAAAGGATGGAAATAACTGGGCGGCAAAGGAGATAATGTTTTCAAATGATTTTGGCACCCATGTGCACCCTGCCATCTTTTACAAAGGGCATCTTTATGCCCAGTGTACAAACAATCAGGTGAGAAATGGTTTCATGTGCATGGATCTCAATGGCAATATCAGATGGAAGACCGGCAGAACCCCGAATTTTGACAAAGGCGGTTTTATTTTGGCAGATGATATGATAATAAGCAGTGACGGAGAAAAGACGCTGTATCTTATTGAGCCAACCCCTGAAGAATTCAGGGTACTGGCAAAGGCTGAACTTCTGGAAACCAGGCAGGCATGGGCACCCCTGGCACTGAGTGACGGGAAACTCCTGATCAGGGATCAGAAGCAGATGAAGTGCGTGATGGTTAAATAAGCGGTTTGTTTGACTCAAGGTATTATACATTTTGGGTCGATCATGACTGATAGTATATTAATGGAATGGCCAAGGGCACAAGGCTCAAGGCACAAGGTGAATCCTTTTCTTGTACCCCCGGCAATTTAAACCCAGATTTTGCAGTAACCATCTGCTGCGGCCTGAAAAACCTTGCTGCAACGCTCGTTTCACGATTTTGATCCTCACCATATTGTGCATATGCTTCCGGGTCAAAATCGTTCCAACTTCGCGTTTCGCTTTGGTTTTTCAATCCTCGCGACGATTTCTACTGCAAAATCTGGGTTAAAATACAACAGGCAAATTCAACAAAATAGAAAGGGGCACGCTGCAGCGTGCCCCTTTCTATTTTGTTGAAATAATACTATTCTGAAATACAATAAAGGCTATTCAGCCCCCTTAAAAATAATTGATTCCCAACAACCGCCGGGGATGCATCAAAATGATCATCAAGCTGGTTTTTTGAAACAACAATGAACTGTCCTCCATCCTTTAAAACATAGCACATCCCGTTTCTGCCCATAACATAAACAAAACCGTTTACACCGATCGGTGATGCATACACGCCTTTCATTCCATCAAGCTTTTCAGCTTCATAAAATATCCTTCCGGTTTTGGCATCCACACTGCTGAGCCTTTCGTCATTCCCGCGCAGATAATACAATCTGCCATTGTAGAGGAGCGGCGAAGGAACATAGGGGGTATTTTTATTATATTTCCATACTAATGCGGGTGACTCTTTCAGCTCCCCGTTTGCTTCATCCAGTCTGACTGTCTGAAGGGCAGCACCCCTGAAACCGCTTATCAGATAGACCAGCTCACCGTCAGTTACAGGAGAGGGAATCACATTTTCCGTCATGCCTGATATTTCCCAGATGATATCTCCATTCTGCAGGTTATAGGCTGTTGATTTTCCGGTGGCGCTTACAATCAGCTGAAGTTTTCCCTTTACAGGAACAACTATGGGCGTTGACCATGAGGTCTTTTCATCCCTCTTCTTTTTCCAGATGACCTCGCCATTTTTTATATTAAGGACATAGATGAATGAATCCTTTTCATTATCCCAGTTTACGATTAAATAATCATTATACAGGGCCGGAGAACTCCCTTCTCCGAAAGAGGCCCTTATATTCAGGTCTCCCAGGTCCTTCTCCCATATAAGGTTACCTTTGAGATCAAAACAGTAAATACCAAAAGAACCAAAAGAGGCGATAAGATGCTCGCCATCGGTTACGCATGACTGTGAAGCCCAGCTGCCATCATTATGGGTGCCTTCATGGGGAAACTGTTCGTGTACAACCTTTTGCCAGATAATTTTCCCATTGTTCCTGTCAATGGAATAAACAACAAACTGCTGAAGATATTCGGGCAGTTTGGGCTGCATCCACGAGGCTCCGCCAGTTTTAAATTTTGCCAATTCTTCTTCAGAAAGCTTCTTATCAAGTGAAACCGCAGAGGTTATAAACAGCTGATCGCCCCATATAACCGGTGTAGAAAGTCCCTTTCCGGGGATGGGTATCTTCCATTTTATATTTTTTGTTTCGCTCCATGCAGTCGGAGGGTTCCCTTTAATTACCTCTCCGGTAAACAGGGGGCCTCGCCATGCGGGCCAGTTAGCATTGTATTCTGAAGCAGTCAAATGATCTCCAGCCGTTATTAATACCAAAGCCATCATCAATAAAAACAAAAACTTTCCAAATTTCATTTTCTCTTCTCCTTTAGTGTATTATGCAGCTCATTTTATATATCCTGTATATGTATCGTCATAATATAAACATATAGAACCTACCCTGCAACAGATACTAAAATTTATTTGACCATTTTGAGGACGATTATTATGGTTTTCCTTTGACCGCTTTTTTAGCCATGAATCTTATAAACATTAGAAGAAGGGCAGACATTGCAATCAGATACCATGGAAACCACCTGAATGATTTAACAAAAACCAGGTTCTCAAGTGTCTCACCATGGTGCTGAGGAAGGAAATCCTGGAGGTCCGATCGTTTAAACGCAACCAGAAAGGAGTATAATATTCCTATCAGCCCGTATGCTCCGTTGAGGCAAAGTCCTTTTAAACTCAATACGGTGGCCCTCTGACTTGAATCAGTTATCTGATTCAGATAATAACTGACAAAAAAATAAATAAGATAAAAGGCACAAAAAAAGAGTATTACAGGGATAAGACCATATACCGGTATAAACATAGACATGGCAGATACTCCTGTAACAGACAGAAGGGCTATAATACTCAGGTTAAATAGAGGGGTGTGTTTTTCTGCAAGTTTCCTGGCTGCCCGCGGTATAAATACCCCCATCAGAGAAAGCCCCGTACCTATGAGACCAAAGGTGGCCTCAGGCAGCTGAATAACACGAAAATACTGGCTGTCGAGCGTCACTATCATACGGAGGATATGTTCAAAAGTCATTGCAGAAACAATAATTATCAGTGCAAAGGGAGTATTTAGAATCTACTTCCCGGCCTTCAAAGTGAGTTCCAATGCCTGTATGACTGACTTTTTACAGCCTTCAAAATCAAGGCCGATAAAGCACTTTTCACGCTGCGGTTCTTTCATTTTCAGAACGATGTAGAGTGCAAAGAAGGACATCACCAGAGTGAGACAGAGCGGCAATCTCAGGGTAATATCCTGATTCAGGGTTATATCAAAACCGGTAAGGCCTAATATCAGGTTCATGAAGCCCGGATCATACAGGGCGGCTCCCAGGCTCATGGCCGCGGCCATTGCTATTGATCTGTATCGTATCTCCTTCTCAAGCACGATACCCCAGTCATTTGCATCGCCCTCCTGCATCAGGGAGTCATAGGCGAGTGCCTCGTCCGCGCCACTTGCCGTAGCTTCTGCTGACCCGCTCAGTATCCGGTTGATAATAAACAGTATAAAGAGGAGAGTAGCGTTTCTTACAGGGGCAAAGCTTATGAGGCCTATTTCAAGCACCATGGCCGATGCAGAAAATATCAGCAGATTCCGTCTGCCGATTATATCGGCAAGTGCGCCTGAAGGCACCTCGGTAATTACAACAACAGCAGCCCAGACCGCATTGAGAAGTGCAAACTGTTCAAGTGATAAACCGAAATCAAGAAACATGATAGTAAAAACCGGGTAGTAGAATCTGGCATTGAAAAATACACGAAAGGCGATAAAGTACCGGATGTTCGGTATTTTAAAGGGAGATTTTTTATATGGATTATTCATCCTGATTTTTCCATAGGGCTTATTACAATATTTTTGTAGAGACAAGGTGTGCCTTGTATCTGAATATATTTAACCTGTAAAATTTTATTTTCAACTGCCCGTGTAAAACAAACAGATTTAAACCGGCAGATAATAAATTATAAATCAACAGGCGGTCACAAACAAATATATATTCTTGTAACGAACCAATATTGTTTATATACTTTCCCGGAAAAAAATATGAGGCACCAATGAATAGAAAATTTCCAAATCTGTTTTCTCCGCTGAAAGTGGGAAACATCACTCTAAAAAACCGGATTATTTCCGCTCCTATGACCTTCCCCATATTGACTGCCGACGGATGTCTTACACCGGAAGCAATAGCCTTTTACGAACTCAGGGCAAAGGGAGGAGCAGCAGTTGTTACTGTGAGTGAACTTATTGTCCAGTCAACAGGCAGATACTACCCTGTACAGGTGCTGATTGATGCACCCAATGCAAAGGACAGCCTTGCAATGGCAGCCCGCGCAATAAAACGCCACTGCGCCATTCCAAGCATGGAGTTATCTCATGGCGGAAAACATTCTCTCAGTAATGAAAAGTTCCCTGTAAAGTATGGACCAAGCGATGAATTTATTGAGGGCTTTCAGATAGTCCGCGAGATGCCGGCAGAAATGATAAAAGAGATTATTGATGCCTATGGAAGGGCTGCCGCTATGTGCAAGGCAGCAGGTTTTGAAATGCTGCTGATACATGCCGGGCATGGCTGGCTTTTACATCAGTTTTTATCTCCCGATAGCAATAAAAGGAGAGACGAATACGGAGGAAACCTTAAAAACAGGGCTCGGTTTGCATTTGAAGTGATTGATAAGGTTCGCTCTGTCACAGGCCCTGGATTTCCTCTGGAATTGAGGATAAGTGCAGAGGAATATCTGGAGAATGGTTTTTCTTTTTCTGAAGCAATAGAGTTTGCAAAACTGGTGCAGGATAAAATTGATCTGATACAGGTATCAACAGGGGCCCACACGGGAAGTTTTGATAAAACGCATCCATCTGCATTTATGGAGCGTGGTGTAAACGTCCATTATGCGAAGGAGATGAAAAGACATGTGAAAATACCTGTCTCCACTATAGGGGCCCTGAATGAGCCTGACATGATGGAAGAAATAATTACATCAGGAAAGGCCGATGCGGTTGTAATGGCACGGGCCCTGCTGGCCGACCCCTATCTCCCTAAAAAATCCATGATGGGGAGAGAAAATGAAATAGTGCGCTGCTACAGATGCTATGCCTGTATGGCAGAGAGAATGACAACAGGCCTCCGTATATGCTCATTGAACCCTGTTATAGGCAACGAATATGAAACTAATTTCATAAAAAATACAACCAGACCGAAAAAAGTCCTTGTTGCAGGAGGAGGCCCCGGTGGGATGCAGGCAGCAACGACTGCGGCCGAACGCGGGCATAATGTAATTCTATGCGAAAAGAGCAATAGACTGGGCGGAGCGCTCAATGCCGTGAAAGGAGAACCCTTTAAGGAAGACCTGTACAGGTTCATCCACACAAAGACTATTCTTATGGAAAATGCAGGGGTTGAAATCAGAAAAAATACCGAGGTCACACCTGAACTTGCAGAACAACTCAAACCTGATGTGCTTATTGTAGCAGTAGGTGCGGAACCCATTGTACCCCCTCTTTCAGGCATTGATGGTGACAATGTTATCATTGCAAATGACCTTCCGGATAAATATGATAAAGTGGGTAAAAAAGTAGCAGTATTGGGCGGAGGTCTCGTAGGATGCGAAACGGCGCTTCATCTTGCTTTGAATAATAAAGATGTAACTGTTATAGAAATGCTGGACAAACTCTGTATTGACGCAAATGCCCGTTACAGACCCCTGCTTATGGCACAGGTTGAAAAATATGTCACATGCATGACTGGTATGCGAGGCATGCATGTGACGGATAAAGGGATTATTTGTGCAGACAGGGATGGTAATGAAACTCTTTTCGAAGCTGATACTGTCATATGTGCAGTGGGGCAGAAACCCCTTAGAGGTATAGCCGAGGGGCTTAAAGACTGCGCACCCGAAGTGATTGAGATAGGAGACTGCACAAAAGCAGCAGATGTGACTCAAGCCGTGTTCCAGGGATACTGGGCCGGAGTTGATATCGACTAGGAGATGAAATGAATCAATTTGACGTAACAATGCCACAGGATAATTATATCTGGCCGAGAATAAATACAACCAGGATTATTCTTTTTGCCGATCTCAGGGATTCCACGGAAATCATGCTGAATTTTGAAAAAAGAATGTACAGGAAAACGGATGGTCAATCAGAGTCAGACTTTGACTATGGTGAATTCATACTCGATGTCCATGAAACCTCCTACAGGGAGCTTTATCTGGGGCATAACAATACTTACTCCGAGATTTACGGCGA
>CAZSZQ010000117.1:0-10995 GCA_964610475.1 uncultured Desulfatiglans sp. | reverse complement strand
TGAAGTTAATCATATGGCCCCCCTCCAAAAGCCAACGTATAACTAGAGAAAAGTAAAAATTACAATAGAAAAATTGATCAATCTTTTTTGTGAGTGCTGAAAAAATTAAACAATATATTGTGGCATGTCAAGAATAAAAAACAATATATTGATATTTTCCAGATTAATGCGGGTATTATTTACCTTTTTAACCGGTCTGTCAATCAGATTGAAATGACCCTGATCCAAAGTCAGAGTTATTGGATCATAGTTATTATATTTCTACGAGAATATCGCTTCATTCCAATTTTTCACAAATTCCATGAAGCTATTAGGCCTTTTCTGCATCTCCTTGATCCTTCTCCATTTATTAGAAACCTGAAGAATAATCCCGCTAACCAGAAAACCGGCCATTCCTCCCTGATAATAATCCAGCCATGTAATCTCTCCAAGATTAATAGAGCAGCTTACATACATACTAAAAACAGTAACTATTATAACGAGTATTAATGCCAGCATTTTAGACTCCTTTATTTATTTTAAAAAAGTGAATATCAATATATAAAAAGTCGACATACTGTGTATTATTTTTTTAAACTAATTACCTTTTTTACCATCTGATGCCGTAAAAAATTATACTTTTTATTAATAATTTAACATACATCCCAGTTATTACCATCACATCTATTAAATCTGTATATAATAAATGCAATAAAAGTACCAAAACAGAGGAGACTATACAGATAAAAAGCCAGGTTTGCGGGATGTGAAATCACTTTCTTTTTTTCTGGTAAGTATTGACAGCCCTGTTGTGTTCGCTAAGACTCTTTGAAAACTTATGCGAACCGTCATTTTTTGATACAAAATAGAGGAATTCGGTTTCTGCCGGATAAAGTACTGCCATTATGGAGTCAAGCCCGGGATTGGCAATAGGGCCCGGAGGGAGCCCTCTTATAATATATGTGTTATAGGGGCTGTAGGATGTAAGATCCTTTTTTGTAATGTTGCCTGAAAAATCCCTGATACCATATATAACGGTAGGGTCGCTAGCAAGCCTCATTCTTTTTTTCAGACGGTTGAGAAAGACGCTTGCTATAAGGGGTCTTTCATCTGCATTTCCTGTTTCCTTTTCAACGATCGAGGCCAGTGTGACAACTTCATGGAGACTCATTCCGCTTTCAAGCAAACGATCTTCAAGTGGCTCTGTGATTGCCCTGAATCGCATGATCATGGCATCGACTATGGCCTTTGCAGAAAGACCCCGTGCAAAGCGGTATGTATCGGGATAAAGATAACCTTCAAGACCTGGCCCCTCAATCCCGTAAGCTTTCTCTATGCCATTCTGATTCACATACTGAAGGAATATTGGTGCATCAATCAGACCATAGGATGAAAGCACACCGGAAATCTGATCTATAGTAAAACCTTCGGGGATGGTCACATTGTATGCAACAACCTCACCCTTTGTAATCATCTCCATGATTCTTTCAGGGGTCATTGCCGGATTGAGGCTGTATTCCCCAGCCTTGATTATACTGCTGTAACCTTTATATCTTGCCCGCAGCATGAATGCAATACGGCTTCGTATGAAACCTTCCTTCTCAAGCATCCCTGATATTTTTCCGAGATTCATGCCCTTCTCAATTACAAATGCCCTGTCATTGCCATGTTCAAGAACAGGAGAAGTAAGATAGACGCCAAGCAGGATAAAAATACATACCAGTAACAGGAATGGCAGTAAGAGGGTTATAAATAGCTTTTTTTTAATCTGTATCATTGACAAGTCTATTAAATTGTTAAAAAGAAGATATTATTCAGAACCCCATCCATTAAGAGGGCAGTCATCACATTTAGGGGTTTTACTGCAATAGAGCTTCCCAGTCCTGACAATAAGTGCATGAAACTCATTAAAGAGTTTATGATCCGTTTCGAGGTTTGACATGAAAAGCTCCTGCATCTCATCATATGTAGCCTGATCATTCGCCATATTATGACGATTGAGTATCCTGTAAGTGTACGCATCAATAACAAAAACCGGTTTATTCGCGGCATACAGGATGATACTGTCTGCTGTCTCAGGCCCGATACCCTTTACGGATAATAATGTTGTTCGCTGTACTTCTGTATCCTCATCAAACAACCTGAAGATATTGCCCTCATACCTTTCCATAAGCATATTGACAAGATTTTTGAGCCTGGCTGCCTTGATGTTGAAATAGCCTGCCGGCCTGATAACCTCTGCCAGTTTTTCACCGGGTATCTCATGGATACCTTTAACTGTAAGCAGGTTCATTCTCTTAAGGTTACTAATCGCCTTCTCCACATTTGTCCAGCTTGTATTCTGGGTGAGGAGAGCCCCCACCATCATCTCAAATGGCCCATCGCCAGGCCACCAGTGCTGTGGCCCCAGCCGTTCAAGCATCAGGTTGAACATCTCTATAAGTTTATTATGAGTATAATCAGACAAAGTTTATCCTTGTTTAATATAATGCAATTACCTTGACAGGCGGGAAAGGATACCTTAAATTTACGCCTCGTGTCAAACAGTCAAAATGAAGCTTTCAGCTTCCGGCATTCAGCTAAAAGCTGAACGCTGATAGCAGAATGCTTTCATATAAAAAATAAAATTTTTAGAATGAACTCTGACTAATATTAACTGAAAAAAAATAGAGAGCAATATATGGCCCCGGTTCCAAAACTTACATATACGAGAAACATAGGTATTATTGCCCATATTGATGCAGGTAAAACCACCACAACAGAAAGAATCCTCTATTACACAGGCAAGGTGCATAAGATGGGTGAGGTGCATGATGGCGAGGCCACAATGGACTGGATGCTTGAAGAGAGGGAAAGGGGCATCACCATTTCATCTGCGGTTACATCCTGCAACTGGAGCAATCATGTAATCAATATAATAGATACACCCGGCCATGTTGATTTTACCATTGAGGTAGAAAGATCCTTAAGGGTGCTTGACGGGGCAATAGGTGTTTTCTGTGCTGTGGGTGGTGTTGAACCCCAGTCTGAGACAGTATGGCACCAGGCAGACCACTATAAAGTCCCCAAAATAGCGTTTATAAACAAGATGGACAGGATAGGCGCAGACTTTTTCAGGGTTGTTGAGATGATGAAAGAGCGTCTCGGTGTAAAACCTCTCATACTCCAGCTGCCCTGGGGTTCAGAAGACAATTTCAAAGGGGTGATAGACCTCCTTAAAATGAAGGCAACTACATGGGATGAAGAGAGCCTTGGCATGGAATATAGCGAGATTCCAATCCCCGAAGAGATTATGGATGAGGCTCTTATCTACCGTGATCATATCGTTGAGATATTATCAGAGTACAATGACACGATAATGGAAAAATATCTGGCAGAAGAAGAAATTGATATTGCTGATATCAGGAAGGCAATCCGGGGAGTCACAGTAAAACTTGAATGTGTTCCCATTTTATGCGGAAGCTCTCTGAGAAACAAGGGCGTTCAGCCGCTTCTCGATGCAATAGTAAATTACCTTCCTTCACCTGTTGATGTCCCGGCTATCAAAGGGCACCTGCCTGTGAGCGGAGAAGAAGAAACAAGGGTATCAGATCCAAAAGGCCCCTTTGCTGCACTAGTATTCAAGGTGATGATGGATCAGGGCAGGAAAATGACTTATATCAGGGTCTATTCGGGCACCATAAATGTCGGTGACACGGTTTACAACCCGGGCAAAGGAATTAAGGAAAAGCTCTCAAGGCTGCTCAAGATGCACTCTAACAAGCGTGAGCGCATAGAGACCGCATCGGCAGGGGATATTGTAGCGGTAATGGGATTAAAGATCTCCACCACAGGTGATACCCTGTGCATTGAAGATAAACCCATCCTGCTTGAACCAATAAATGTGTATGAGCCGGTTATCTCTGTGGCTGTTGAACCCAAAAAGATACAGGATCAGGATAAGCTTCTAGATGTGCTTGCCAAGCTTTCTGACGAAGACCCCACTTTCAAATACAGGATAGATGATGAAACAGGGCAGATAATTATTTCAGGCATGGGCGAACTTCATCTGGAGATCATCATTGGTAAGATAAAAAGAGAATACCAGGTGGAGACGAACCAGGGTAAACAGCAGGTTGTGTTCAGAGAGACCATATCAAAGGATGTGGAGCATGAAGAGACATTTGAAAGGGAGCTTGCCGGACAGAAACACTTTGCCGGCGTAAAGATCAGGATCTCCTCACTCTCAAGAGGGAGTGGAAACCAGTTTGTAAACAAATGCAATGATCCAGCACTCAAACAGGAATTCATAGATGCCATAAAAGAGGGTATCAATGAGGCTGCCTTTAGCGGCATTATGATGGGATATCCTGTAATCGATGTGGAAACCTCCCTTATTGATGTAAAGATAGATGAATCTTTCTCTGACGCAATGGCATTCAAGGTCGCTGCAACAATGGCCTTTAACAGCGCCTGCGTTAATGGTGAGCCTCAGCTTCTTGAACCCATAATGAAGGTTGAGGTGCTGGTGCCTGAAGAATTCATGGGGGATGTTATAGGCAATCTCAATTCAAGGGGAGGCAAGATTGATGGAATTACGTCGAAAGGGCTGCTTCAGGTGATAGATGCAAGCGTACCGCTATCAAAGATGTTCGGGTATTCCACCTCACTCAGATCAGAGACCCAGGGCAGGGCAACCTACAGCATGCAGTTCAGTCATTATGACAGGGTATAATAAGGCTCTAGGCAAAAGGCGCAGGGCGCAAGGAATATTTTGATAAATATACCATTTTGCATTCCTGTCTCAAAATAACTCACGATGATACCTGCCCAATAAATACTTATACTTTTTATTGACACAGAGTAAATCACATTGTAAATACTTATTGTCATTCTTCAATAATATTTATCAGTTAAGTTGAACATAATTTATTTTTTAAACGAGACTTCCATGTCAGAGGATAAATATGTTTAAAAATAAAAAACAGGGGCTGATCGTTGTCCATGACGATAACCTGTTTTTTATCTCCTATGACTATCATAAAAAACAGCAAATCCTTAACAGTTTTTCCATTTCCGGTTTTCTTGATACAGAAACAGGAATTGAACTCTCAGAAAGAAAATTTCAGGATTATGATTTCCCTCTCCTGGTGGTTCCGGATTTCTGGCTGGGCAACAGGAGTTATGATTTTCAATCAACCGATAAATCAGCAATAGAGTCCTTTATCTCAAGGAAATTAAAGGTTGAATTTCCAAAAAATCCGGAGATACAAAGCCTCTTTTCCTATGATGTTGTAAGAAACACAAAAGGCAGTCAGGAGATTGTCTCCCTTTTTATGCAGGAACCAAAGGCAGGTGAGCTTTTAGAGCGACTGGCAGCACACAGATTAAGACCTGTTCGCATTGCTTCACCAGGTCTTATCTGGAATGCAAGGTTAAAAAAGACGGTTGACTCATTTGAAAAGCAGAGCATTGGACTTGTATATCTCATCAACCGGGAGTGTTTTCTCCTCTTTTTTTATCAGGGTAATTTTTTATTCTCAAGAACAATACCTTTGCCTGATGCATCAGGAGATGATTCATCCAGGGTTGACACAATAACATATGAAATAAACCAGTCAGCCTATCATTTATCCCAGCGAACAAAGGCGCAGATTGACAGGATTTTTCTGGTATCAAGGGCTGATGACAACACTGACCGGCTCAGAGAAAAGATAGGAAGAAATCTCACTGTTCTTGATGAAAAGACAGCCGGTAAGCGGGATGCCCGCGTATTATCGGAAGAGCTTGGGCTTGCAGCGGACTTTACCCCTGAAGAGCTGACACCACCCGATAATGTGCCTGGCGTTTCCGACCGCATTCTGATAAAGGAGATAGAAACAAACAGGATACAGATAGCCGGCATTATTATAGGCATTGTTTTACTTGTTATCCTTTGCGTTGAATTACTGTTTTTAATCAATGTCTCACGCAGGGAATCATCAGTTGTCATGTCGGGGGAAGAGGACCCAAAAGCAGTTATTGAACACTACAATTATACACTTGATTCGCTTCTGGCTGATATGCAAAGAGAAAAACCCCTCGCTGTGCTTGGCCGCCTTGCTGCTTCACTGCCGCAGAATATTGTCACCGAATCACTTGAGATTGAACAGGAACCATCCCCATCCATCTATTTCAGGGGTAAGGCAACAGCTGGCGATATAGATGACTTCAGCTCCATACTTAGAAACCTGGTGGAAAATATCAATGCCAACCTGAATATTTCCAACCGGATAACCATTGATAATATAGAGATAGAAATGACAGAAAAACAGCCGGGAACCTCCATGCTTAGTTACCATATCTCATTCAGGCTGGATCTCATATGACAAAAGAAATTAGAATCAAGTGGTTTCTGCTTGCGGCTATCTGGGCCGGTTGTTTTGTTATCTGTTATATGAATATCAATATCATCAACAATATACTCGATGCCAGGGAAAGAAAGGAAGTCCTTAAAAAGGACACGGCCTTCTGGAGAGAAAACACAGACAATATCAATATCGTTATGGAACAGGAAAAACTTCTTTCCCACGGCACAGAATCACTTAAACTTGGCACTGTATTTCTTAATGATATATTCAGCAGGCTCGGGGTTGATCATAATCTTACAGAACTAAAGGCGGAAATGGATGCCAATCAATCAACCGGCGACAGATTGCCGGTCAGGCTGACCTTTAAATGCAAATTCAAAGATGGCCTGGATGTGATCAGGATACTCCAGACAGAATACAGATTCCTTTTCTTTAAACGTATAAAACTGGAACAGGGTCTTTTGGGTAAACCGGCAGAATGTGAGATACTGATGGATTACAGGTATCGTATTATGGATACACAGCCATCTGATAATTAGGGGCAGACACATAAAAAGGGTGTGACAATTGATTGAAACATTAGGCAGGATTAAAATAGTAACAGGGATCTTTTCGGTGGCTGCCTTGCTTTTGCTCTGGTACAGCGGCGTAAAGCTGTTGCTCCTGTATGACACCCCGCTTGTCGGGGTCTCTTCCGAATCCAGGCTTGCAAAACAGAAATGGAATAATCTTGAGGGGCTTATAAAAGAGAGGTCAAAAAGGGACTGGAGTAAATCCATTGGTACGCTTATTAAAGAAACACCTGATCCCAAACCTGAAAACCCTACTGAACCTATAATAACTTCTCAAGAAATTCAGGAGGTTGTCCGATATGAAGAGAAAGATATTCCACCTGTTATTATGGGGATTATCATATCATCGGGCACCCTTACTAAACAGAAAGCATCAGTATTGATTAATGGTATTGTCTATTCTGAAAAGGATAAAGTATCAGGGTATATGATAGAAAAAATAACAAAAGAGGGTATTTCCTTTAAGAAAAACGGGCGGCGTTTTTTTGTTGATGCCCCGAAAATCCTCTATTCTGTAGATCAGGGGGAATAATGAAAAGAGCAATTTTAATATCATCCATAATATTGATAGCGTTATTTTATGCCTGTTCAACACCTGATCGTAAAAACCAGGTCGGTTTTACACCAATAGAAATGGTAAAACCAGGGGAGATGATTGAGCAGCAGAAAAAGGTCAGCAAGCCGGGGCCTCCTCCTTTTACCGAGGAGCTTACCCCTGTTACAAAAGGGCTTGATACAGAACAGAAGATATTTTCCATGACATTTGAAAACGCCCCGATCGGGAGCATAATCAATGCACTCATGAAGGACTCTGACATGAATCTTAGTGTTGAAAGCGCTGTGGACCTCACAAAACCTGTAACCATAACCATCAAAAACGCAACCCTAGAAGAGGTTCTTGAAATGGCGGTAGTGAGAGGCGCCGGTTATGCATGGTCTATAAAGGATAATTGTCTTAACATCCAGAGGTTTCAGGAACACACATATCATTTTGACTATCTGGATATAGCTAATGAAACTGATATAGAGATCGGTGGTGATATGCTTGCATCAGGGGTGCAAGGAGCAGGGGTCAGCGGAAAGATACAGTTGAAGGCGAAGAGGTCTGCTGAAAATACAGATGTGTGGGCCAGCATACAGGCTGCACTTGAAGGGCTCAAATCAGAAGAGGGCACCCTGCGTATAAACAGGAATGCCGGGGTTATATACATGTCCG
The DNA here is from genome assembly GCA_964610475.1 of uncultured Desulfatiglans sp. Lineage (GTDB taxonomy): Bacteria > Desulfobacterota > DSM-4660 > Desulfatiglandales > HGW-15 > JAAZBV01. Next base: position 2,899 of record CAZSZQ010000117.1, on the reverse strand, counting down.
ATACACCGAAAAAGATATCGGTCATGGTGAACTTTCTGGATTCACTTTCTGACTCTTTGCACAGGCAGGTCTTTCTTGAGGCGAAGATAGTTGAAGTAAGTCTGAATACAGATAACAAATACGGGATAGACTGGTCAAAATTCGATGCATATTTTAAGAGCAGTGACCTGACAGATGAATTTGAGATCAATTTCAATAGCGGAGGCACTATCCTTAAGGCGGATTATTCACGCTTTAGCACAGTCCTGGATTTTCTGCTTACACAGGGAGATGTGTCTACACTGTCAAATCCTCACGTTGCTGTAATGAATGGTCAGTCTGCAATCATGACCGTGGGGTATCAGTTTCCATATGGTGATATCGAAGGTGTAGAAAGGGATCTTGAATCAGGGACTGTTACTGTTGATGCAAGTATAAAGAGGGCAATCCTCGGTCTCCAGTTAGGCATTACCGCGAGAATATCCAATACCGGGATGGTTACACTCAATATAGTGCCCACTATCACGCGCATTCAGCGTGAAGAGAACGTTGAACTCCCAACATCAGGCGAAACGGCTCAGGCAATATCAAACCCCATAATTGACCTTCAGGAACTGGCCACAACTGTAAGGGTAGAGCAAGGGCGCTCCATCGTCATAGCAGGGCTGATAAGCCAGATAAGCCAGCTTGATGAAAACGGGTTACCCGGCTTAAGAAGGATACCCATTCTGGGTTCACTTTTTAAACATATGGAAGAAAAAAAGGAAAACAGGGAGTTGGTAATTTTTATTACCCCTCATATAATGAAATAAATTATGTTAACATTTTACATAAAAGGAAAAGGAGATCATTATGCTTATAACTTCATGTAAAAACCAGAAGGGCTTTACGCTTATTGAAATTGCTATAGTTCTTGTAATTATCGGGCTGCTTATAGGCGGTGTACTGAAAGGGCAGTCAATGATCCAGAATGCAAGGGTAAAAAGGCTGGTAACTGATGTTGATGGGCTCAGGGCAGCAGCTATTTCCTATCAGGATCGTTTTAGGATGCTTCCGGGTGATGAAAATGACCCTAATGCACCTCCCGGAGATGCAAATAATGGCAATAATAACGGACAATTTAATGAAAACACCGGATGGGTAATGGAAGATCTGCATCTTGCCGGGCTATTATCCGGAAACGGCACAACATTACCAACACATGCATTTGGAGGCACTCTAACCTTACAATATAATAACATCGGTGGAGGCGCAGGCGGCAATAGAAACAATATAATAATTACAAATATCCCTGCCGAGGTGTGCCAGGAGATTGACACCAAGTATGATGACGGGGTCAACAACACTGGTGATATCAGGGGAAGCGCTGCATATACTGCAGGGACAACAATACCAAACTTTGCCTGGAGATTTTGATTCATTTATCATGTTGTTTTGGGTTTATATATAAAATTAGATAACTACACTGGATACCATGGTCAAGCCACGGTATGACAACGAATGAGTATTCAATGTCATTCCGCGGCTCGACCGCGGAATCCAGATTTTGGAATTTAATGAAAATAGGATTAGATTCAATAAGATCAAACATTTTGTGATTCAACATATATCTATAATATGCTAAAGCTGAAAGTATCAAGTGAAAAGGGATTTACCCTCATTGAGATCGCCATTGTGATGGTGATCATCGGTCTTCTCGCCGGGGGAGGGGTATCTTTGATGGGTATGCTTTCCGAAAGAAAAGTAAGAAACGAAAGCGCTGATTATCTTAATGAGGCAAAATATGCACTTATAAGTTATGCAAAGATACATGGCCGACTTCCGTTGGTTGATACTGATAATGACGGATATGGAGACAGCAGTACACAGCCAGGAACATTACCATACCTGGACCTAGTGGGGCTGAAACCGAAAGATGCAAACAGCAGAGTTATCAAATATGCACTGAACAGTAGTCTCGGAGTTCCTTCGACAACTTGCAGTACTTTAAGAGTTGGTTTGACCGGTTCCCCCATTGTTGTTGATTCTGATGACGTATCAGCCACTCCCCTTTCTGTAGCAGCAGTATTGATAAGTGCAGGGCAAAAGGACGCAGATAATGACGGAAATGTCTTTGATGACGTTACAACAGGGACACATCAGGGTGACAACACGGATGGCATTCCCAGATATATACGCTATCCTCCGAATGATACCTTTGATGACCTTGTTGTCTACATCAGCGGAAACACTCTTTGCGGGGAGATATGTGATGATTTAATGTTGGATGTAGTAAATAAGACCGGCACTATTATTTTTGTATTTGAAAATACCCAAAGTTCGGATATCGGCGCTGTCCCTCCGAATGATACTCGTTCGATCAGGATTCATCCTGGACAACAGATTGAACTCAGGGACGCAATCGGAGGAGGCGGATCCATTGTACCATCAACTCCCAATACCCCTGTTACCATTGCAGGTTCAAGCGTAGCCATCAATGTACCAAGCGGATACTCGGGTGATAATTTAATGTTATATGTAGCAAATAAAAGCGCCATTCCTATTTTTGTATTTGAAAATACCCAAAGTTCGGATATCGGCGCTGTTCCCAAGAATGATGTTAGTCAGATCAGGGTTCATCCTGGACAACAGATTGAACTCAGGGACACAATCGGAGGTGGCGGATCCATTGTATCATCAACTCCCAATAACCCTGTTACCATTGCAGGTTCCAACGTAGTCATCAGTGTACCATAATTTTTATCTGTAGGGGCACGCCGCAGCGTGCCCTTGCGGTTTCAATAGACGTGAATGCAGGGCACAGTGCGCTGTGCCCCTACATGTTTGTGATATTGTGTGCGATTATCTCATTATAGTGATTTAAATAGATTCGTAGAGACGGGTTTTAAACCCGTCTCTACAGACCAAAATAACCTTAATA